>NZ_DATBNB010000021.1 GCF_036554565.1 Longimicrobium sp.
GGTTGCCCCCGCCGGGCGATACGTCTCTGGCCTGGCGCCGCGAATCGCCCGGCTGACGCTGCGCGAGCTGCTGGCGCAGACGACCGGCCTGGCGGACGAGTCCGCGGAGCACGGCGTCCACGGCGAAGGGACGCTGGTCCCCTACGTCCGGAGCTGGACGGGCGCGGAGGCCGTGCTGGAGAGCGGAGAATCGTTCTCATACTCCAACCGCAACTTCACGCTGGCCGGGGCGCTGGTGGAAGCGGCGTTGGGAAAGCCGTACGACGAGGTGGTGCGCGAGCGCGTGCTGACACCGCTGGGCATGCGCACCGCCACCTTCCGCCCCACGGAGGCCATCACCCATCCCGTGGCCCAGGGTCACACGGGTCGCCCGGGCCAGCCGCCGACGGTGGTGCGTCCCCGCGCGGACGACACGCGCCAGTGGCCGGCCGGGTACCTGTACGCCAGCGCGCCCGACGTCGCCCGGCTGGTGATCGCGCTGCTGAACCGTGGGGTGGTGGATGGCAAGCAGGCGGTCCCCGCCGCGGTGGTGGACTCCATGCTCGTCGCCCGGATCGCCGTCCCCGGGCTGCCGAACGACGCCCGCTACGGCTTCGGGCTCTTCCACGACCGCGTCGGCGGGATGGCCAGCAGCTGGCACTCGGGGACGATGCCCGGCTTCACCGCGCTCTTCCGCATCATCCCCGAACGGCGTGTGGGCGTGGTGATCCTGGGCAACCGCGAAGTACGGCTCGACGCCCTGGCCGAGGCCGCCCTCTCCGCCGCGCTCCGCGAGCCGCTGCGTACGCCCGTGCCGGATGTGGCCGCGGTCGCGATGACCCGCGAGGAGCTGGCGCCCTACGCGGGTCGGTACACGGGGCGGTTTCCGCTGGTGCTGCGGATGGGGGAGGACGGGCTGGTCCTGGAGCGGTTCGGCGCGAGGCTGCCGGTGACGCCGCTGGGAGGCGGCCGGTTCGCGGTGCAGGCGCCGGGCGCGCCGAGGCCGGACGTGTTCACGGTCGTGCTTCCCCGGGACGGGCGCCCCGGCTATCTGCAGATGTTCCTGTGGGCGTTCCCGCGTGAGCCCGCCGGTCCGTGACCGAACGTGGGCGGGAGTGGCTCAGAAGAGCCCCGTGACGACGACGAGCAGGAGAAGGATCAAGATCAGGATCGTGGTGCCCAGCCACATCACGCCCACGTAGAGCACGGCGTACAGGAACACGCCCAGCCAGCGCGCGTCCGGCGGAAGCCGCTGCATCCACTTGTTGATGGGCCGTTCCATCCTGCGGAACGAGCGAAGCAGCAGGTTGCGTGAACCCCGCGCCTGCTGCAGACCGCCTTGGGCGCCGCGGGCGGTGGGGTTCAGCCGCAGCCCTTCGTGGAAGGCTTCGATGGCCCCGTGCGGTTCGTTGCGGTCCAGCAGGTACCAGCCGCGGAGCGCGTGCGCGGCGCCACTCTCCGGATGGCGGGTCAGCAGGCGCTCGATGGTGTCGTTCGCCTTGTCGTAGTAGCCCATCTCCAGCAGCGCCGCCGCGCGAACGACGGCGCATCCCTCGTCATCCGGGTCGTGCGCCAGCCCCTCGCCGGCGCAGGCGACGGCGGCCTTCCAGTCTTTCTGGTCCAGCCGGATCATGGCCAGCAGGTGCCACGCGGCGACGAACTCCGGCGACAGCTTCACCGCCTCCAGCGCCGACGCCGCGGCCTGGCGGGCGTTGCCCCGCGCCTTGATCACGCTGGCCCGCACGTAGTGGCAGAACGCGTCCTCCGGCCACGCGGCGACGGCGGCGTTGGCGTGGCGCTCGGCATCCACCAGCTTTCCCTGGTTCTCCAGGCACAGCGCCAGCAGCGCGTGCGCGTCGCCGTACTCCGGGTCGTCCGCCAGCGCGGGAACCAGCTCCGCCGCGGCCAGGTCGTAGCGGCCCATCCGGTACAGCGCGCGCGCCCGGTCGGTGGGGGAAGCCGTCCCCATGCGGATTGCGCCCGCTACATCCCCAGGTAGGCGCGGACGGGGTCGTACAGCCCGCTCTTGTCCGCGTACAGGATGTAGTTGCGGGCCGTGTCGAACCACTCGCGGCTGGACGGCCTCACCTGCTTGGCGGCGGCCAGCAGGTCGCGCGTGGAAAGCGGTTCGGGGATGCCGGAACGGATGGCGCCACGCAGCTTTCCCTCCACGGCGCGGTCCACCACGTCCTTCAGGTCCGCCCCGGAGAGGCCGTCGGTGCGCTGCGCCAGCGCCACCACGTCCACGTCGCGCGTGGGCTTGCCGCGGAGCAGCAGCTCCAGGATGGCGGCGCGCGCCGCAACGTCCGGCGGCGGAACGAAGATGATGCGGTCGAAGCGCCCCGGGCGCCGGAAGGCGGAGTCCAGGTGCCAGGGTGCGTTGGTGGCGGCGAGCACCAGCACGCCCTCGTTGGCGCTGGTCAGCCCGTCGAGCTCCGCCAGGAACTGGTTGACCACCTGCCGGCCGGCGCTGGTGCGCAGGTCTGCCCGGCTGCCGGCGATGGCGTCCACCTCGTCGAAGAAGAGGACGCTGGGCGCCGTGGAGCGCGCCTTTTCGAACAGCTCGTGGAGCTGGCGCTCGCTCTCGCCGAGCCACATGTCGAGCACGTCGTGGATGCCGACGGACAGGAACGACGCGCCGATCTCCCCGGCCGTCGCGCGCGCCACGAAGGTCTTTCCGCACCCCGGCGGGCCGTACATCAGGATCCCCCCGCCCGCCGTCTTCCCGTACGCGCGGTACAGTTCCGCGTGCTGGATGGGATGGATGATCTTCAGGCGGATCTCGTCCTTCACCCCGTCCATCCCGCCGACGTCCTGGAACGTCACCTTCGGCCGCTCGACGCCGATCTTGCCGGGAGGCGAGCCGTAGGCCTCGTCCAACTCGTCGAACTCGTCGTCGTCCGGCTGCCAGTCGGTGGTGGCGGGCTGGCGCACGCGGCCGTCCACGACCTCCGGCTTGGGCTCCGGCTGCATCGTCCCCAGCGCCTCGTCCAGTGCGGGGTCCGCGGAGCGCGGATCGGCCTGGCGGGCGCGGGCGTACGCCTGGGCCGCGGCTTCACGGTCGCCCGCGCTCAGCAGCAGGCGCGCGTGAAGCACGTGCGCCTCGGCGGGGGCGCGGCCGGTGGACATCACGTCCTCGATGACGACCAGCGCGGCGGAGCGCTTGCCCTGCGCGTGGAAGGTGCGCGCCAGCCCCAGCTGAATGCGCTCGTCCGCGGGGTCCATGCGCAACGCGGCGCGATAGTGCTCCTCGGCCTCGGAGAGGGCGTCGGCGGCCAGCAGCTGCTCCGCCAGCAGGGTGCGGAGCAACGGATCTTCGGGCGCGGCGCGGACGGCCTCGCGAAGGCCGTGCAGGCGGCCCTGGTCAGCGCTCATCGGTCGGTTTCCGGAGGTGGGACGGGTGATCGGGCGAACATGGTACGATGGATGGATGGCGCCGCGCCAGAGCCATCCGTTCCCAGGCGCGTGTCGATCGGGCCTGGTGACTCAGCGAGGCGCGTCCGCCTGGAACACGATCTCGCCGCCGATGATGGTGGCCGTCACCCGTGCGTCGCGGATGGCTTCGGGCGGCACGCGGCGGATGTCGCGGTCGATGATGACGATGTCGGCCAGCTTCCCGGGTTCGATCGTGCCCTTGACGCCCTCCTCGAAAGACGCGTACGCGGCGGTGGTGGTGTAGGCGCGCAGGGCCTCTTCGACGGTGATCTTCTGCTCCGGCACCCAGCCGCCGGGATTCCGGTCGTCCAGCGTCCGGCGGGTGACGGCGGCGTAGATGCCCTCCAGCGGCGTGGGCGGCGCCACGAACCAGTCGCTGCCGAACGCCAGCCGCGCCCCCGCGTCCAGCAGCGCGCGGAAGGCGTAGGTCCCGCGGCTGCGCTCCAGGCCGATCACCGCGGTGGCCCAGCGGCCGTCATCGATGGCGTGATACGGCTGCATGCTGGGGATCACCCCCAGCGCGGCGAAGCGGGGCAGGTCGGATGGCGCCAGGTGCTGCGCGTGCTCGATGCGGAACCGGCGGTCGCGGGCGCCGTTCCGGGCCGCCACCCGCTCGTACGCGTCCAGCAGCAGCGTGTTCGCCCGGTCGCCGATGGCGTGCACCATCACGTGCAGCCCGGCCGCGTCCGCGCCGGCAATCCACCGCTGCAGCGTGTCTGGATCGACGACCAGCAGCCCGCGGCTGGATGGATCGTCGGTGAACGGTTCGTGAAAGGCGGCGGTGTGCGAGCCAAGCGACCCGTCCACGTATCCCTTGAGCCCGCCGATCCGCAGCCACTCGTCCCCTCGCCCTGTGGCGGCAATGGTGTCCGCCAGCCGCCCCCACGTGTGCAGCGGGACGGCGGCGTACACGCGCGTCTTCAGCCGGCCCGCGGCGTGCGCCCGGCGGAAGACCTCGAGATCGCCCCATCCACCCACGTGGTGAACGCTGGTGACGCCCTGCCGCGCCACATACGACATGGCTGCGTCGAGCGCGCGGTCGTTCAGCTCCGCGGGCGGCGCGGGGACCACGCGGTCCACCATCGCCATGGCATTGTCGCGGAAGACGCCAGCGGGCGAACCGTCCGCGCGGCGGACCACCTCACCGCCCTCCACCTCCGGCGCGGCGCGGTCCACCCCGGCGGCGGCGAGCGCGGCGGAGTTCGCCAGCGCCATGTGCCCATCCAGCCGGCTCACCCACACGGGATGATTGGGCGTGACGGAGTCGATCCACTCGCGCCGGGGCAGCTCGCCGCCCCACAGCGAGTGGTCCCAGTCGCCGCCGGTGATCCACGTCCCGGCGGGAACCGTCCGCGCGTAGTCGCGGATGCGGGCGGCGAACTCCGCCGGCGTGCGCGCGTCGCGAAGCTGCACCTGGCTGAGGCGGAAGCCCCCGTCCACGAAGTGCACGTGCGAGTCGATGAACCCCGGCACCACCATTCCGCCGGCGGCGTCCACCACCCGCGTCTGCGGTCCGGCCAGCCGCCGCACCTCTGCCTCGCTGCCGACGGCGACGATCCGCCCGTCCCGAACCGCCACCGCATGCGCGTCCGCCGCGCCATCCACCCCGGTCCACACCGTCCCGCCGACCACAACCAGGTCCGCGGCCGGGGAGAGCGTCGCCGCGAGGGCGAGGCCGGGCGAAGCCGGGGCACACGCGGTGACCAGGGCGGCTGCGGCGAGCGCGAGGGCGAGCGCGCCGGCATGACGGAGGAGGGCGCGGAGGAAGAGGGCGGCGCGAAGGTGGATGGTCGTCACGGATGCGGTCGCGTAGGGAGTGGCTGGGCGGCCGAGGCGGCCCGGCAGACGAGGGATGAATCGCGCGGGTCCGAAAACGGAATGTAGCGTCGGGCCTGGCGCCACGCACGAGCGGCGTCGTGCATGCAGTGGCGTGCACGGGGATGTTGTTGCATCCACGATGGCGGATTAGGTTTCCCGCTCAAGTACATCCCGGGCGCTACGATCACGCCTATTCCTATTCCGTCCTGAGCATGCTGGACCGGCACCAGGCCGAGCGCCTCTTCCTGGAAAACCTCGGCTGGATCGAGCGCGTGCTTGGCACGCTCGCCCGGCGGCAGGGGCTTTCCGGCGACGACGCCGACGACTTCGCGTCGTGGGCCAAGCTGCGCCTGATCGAGGACGACTACTCCGCCCTCCGCCGCTTCCGCGGCGAAAGCGCGCCGGCCACCTACCTGACGGTGGTGCTGACGATGCTGGCCCGCGACTACCGGGTCCGCGAGCGCGGCCGCTGGCGGCCCTCCGCGGCGGCGCGGCGGCTGGGGCCCACGGCGGTGCGCCTGGAAACGCTGGTGCACCGCGACGGGTTCACGCTCACCCAGGCGGCCCAGCTGATGCGCACCACGGGCCACGGCGAGCTGGCGGACCGCGACGTGGCCGAACTGTGGCGGCAGCTGCCAGCCCGTCCGCCCCTGCGCCCCGTCGCAGCCTCCGACGAGGTGGTCGCCACCCTTCCCGCGGGTGAGCAGGCGGATGTGCGCGTGCTGGCGCAGGAATCCGAGCAGCGGCGGAGCGAGGCGGAGCAGGCCGTCGCCCGGGCCGTGGCCAGCCTGCCGGACGAGGACCAGGTGATCGTGCGGATGCGCGTGTGGCACGAAATGACGGTTGCCGACGTGGCGCGCGGCCTTAACCTGCCGCAGAAGCCGCTCTACCGGCGGATGGACCGCATCTTTTCGCAGCTTCGGCGCACGCTGGAAGCGGGCGGCCTTTCGCGCGAGCGGGTCCGCGGGTTGCTGGAGGATCGCGCGCCATGACCGAACCGGAGCGGGATAAACACCTGGCGGGTCCATCCAACAGGGGTGGACATCCTGACGAAAGGGAGTGGGTGAGGGACGAACGCGGGGCCGAGACGGGCTCCCGGGGCGATTGGGACGAGGCCGAGCGCCTCGCGGCGCTGCTCGACGGCCGCCTGGATGCGGACGGGCACGCCGACATCCTGTCGCGCCTGGCAACCGACGACGAGGCCCTGGCCACCTACGCCGAGGCCGCCGCTGTCACGCGCGCCCTGGAAGAAGAGGACGCCGCCGCTGGCGTGACGCCGCTCCGTCCCGCCGCGCGCCGCACTTCACCGTTCTCGGGAGCGCGGCGCTGGGGCGCGGTCGCCGCCGTCGCGGCCGCGGTCGCACTGGCGCCGCTCGCCTGGAACCGGATGCGGCCGGCTGGGCTGCAGGAGCCGGGTGCGCTGGCGGAGCGGCTGTCCACGACCGGCACCGCGCTCCCCGCCGGCTGGGACCCCAGCCCGTGGGGCAGCACGCGTTCCGCCTCGGACCCCATGACGCCCCGCGCCCGCGCCATCCGCATCGGCGCGCGGCTGGTGGAACTGGAGCTCGCGCTGCGCGGCCAGGATCCCGCCGCGGCGCGTACGGCGGCGCAAGTCGCCATCCTGCTGGGCGAACTCCCGGGCTCCGGGCCCGCGGTCTCCATCTTCCGCGACATCCAGGCCCGCGCAGGCGCGCCCTGGGCGGAACTGGAGCCCCAGATGGAGCAGGGCACCGAGGCCGCCGCCGCTATGGCGGGCGAGGAGGATGTGCGCCTCGGCGCCTGGCTCCAGGCCGCCCGCATCGCCGCTGCGCGCAAGCACGCCGAATTCTTCCGCACGCGTGCCACCAAAGCCGCCCTCAAATATCTGCATCAAGACCCCGCCACCCGCCCCGCCGCGGAGCGTATCCGCACCCTCACGAACGCTGAGGGCGCCCCGGATTGGGACGCCCTCGTCGTGGGGCTCGCGGGTGCTCTACGAGCCGTCGGCTAACTATTCGGCCTCTGCAGCGACCGCCCAGCACGTGTATGTGCGGCCCTCAATGGACCACGGCTGAAAGGCGAGCGAGCTACGCTTCTCGACCGATACGCACGAGTTAGGAATTGTGGTCGGCAATCCCCATCCTTTATCTAAGAAGCGGGGAGTAATACGCTTTGGGTCCGTCACTGGCTTCGAAAAGAGCCTGAAGTACCCGTGGAAGTGATGATCGGCCCAGCCGACATTCGGCGCTGGCTCCGTGGGTCCATGTGGCCTTTCGCCTCGAGGGAGATGATGAACCAGCAAGCGTATCGTCTTGCCGTCATCCACCTCGATGGTCCGGAACGGCTGTGCATTCGTGCCGTCCAGGTTAGCACGGTACAAATCGAGTTCTTGGCCGGCGATGTCGGGCACTGTCCAAGTCACCCAGTGGGCCAGATACGCGGGCGGGTGATTCTCGAAGTTCCACCGCGCGAGGCCGTAATGATGCGAGATGCAGCCGCCCCGCAGGATTACGCGTGAGTTGAGCTGGCCAGTCACGCCCGCCAGGTTCACTTTCTGGTTTACCAATGTCGCCTTGGACAGGTTCAACAGGCCTTCCGGAACCGGCCCGTGTGGCCTCCCGCCCAGGTGCGAAAAGTCCAGCGTCATCCCGTCGATCCAGTCGCTGGCGCGACCGAAGGTCAGTCTCGCTAAGTGGTGGGGAACCGGTGTGCCGGTCGAGCCGGTACTCGTGGTATCCTCAACCCCAGCGCGGTGGGTTCCATGATGCGCCGGGTGGGCAGCCATACCGTCGCCTTTCGGCATCAGCACATGAACTGCGCTCCCGTCCGCTGTCGGGACGAACATGCACAACCCTGTAAACTCGATTTCTAGATTGAAGCTCATGTGGTCTCCGGAGTGGATTGTTAGAGTCCTGTGTAGCGGAACCCTGCCCATGCGGACGGAGATCGCAGGGCGGGATCGTGGGACTGAAGCAACTTCAGCTGTGCCGTCCGCAACGCGGCAGAAGGGTTGGCAGATGAATCGTATGCTTCGTAGAAGGTCAGCATGAGTGCGCGGGTTCGAGCATCATCCACTCGCCACAAGCTGCCCATCACACCGCCCGCACCAGCCATCAGCATCGAACCGGCGAGGCCTGCAAACCCGCCCGTCCGGCCGGTGCTCGAGCGGATGGTCTGACACGCGGAAAGGACCACCAGCCTGATTCCCCGGAAATCCAGTTCGGAGAGGGCTGCAGCCGACAGCCGAGCACCACCCGTCGGTTCCCGGCCCGCCAGCACAAAAAATGAGCGGTCGGGCCGTTCGTCGTTAAATACCGCGTGTCCTGCGTAGTGGACCAGCGACGCACCCCGAAGATTTTCTTTGAAAGCGTCAGGTGTGGCCTGTGCTCCGGCCAGCATTGCCGC
>NZ_DATBNB010000022.1 GCF_036554565.1 Longimicrobium sp.
GGCGTGCGAGGCCGTGCGCGACGCGCTGGTGACCGGCGACCTGAGCGCGGCCATGAACGCGGCCAGCGTGGGTGGCGCGGGGATGCGCGAGCTGCGCCCCCTGCTGGCGCTGGCGGACCGCCTCGGGCGCCTGGGGCGGGCGCTGGTGCCGGGCGCGCTCAACTCGCTGGAGGTGCGCTACACCGGCCCGCGCGAGCACGCGCCGCGTCCGCTGCTCCTCTCCGCGCTGCAGGGCGCGCTTCGCGACGTGGTGGAGCACCGGGCCATCAACCTGGTGAACGCGCAGCACGTGGCCGCCGAGCGGGGGATCGAGACGGCGACGACGATGGTGGGCGGACGCGGCGAGCTGGGCGAAGAGATCGAGCTGCGGCTGGAGGGCGGCGAGCGCAGCATTCGCGTGGGCGGCGCGCTCCTGGGCGAAACGCACGGGCGCATCGTGCGCATCGGGGCGTTTCGCGTGGACGTGGCCCCGCGCGGCGTGATGATGGTCATCCGCAACCGCGACGTTCCCGGCGTGATCGGGCGGGTGGGCACGCTGCTGGGCGAAGCGGGGGTGAACATCGCCGAGTACCACCAGGCGCGCCTGTCCGTCGGTGGCGAGGCGCTGGCCGCGGTATCGGTGGACAGCCGCATCCCCGCCGAGGTGGTGGACCGGCTGACGGCGCTGCCGGAGATCCTGGACGTGCGCCAGGTGGAGATGGAGTAAAGGGGATATCGCGCGTTTTCCCGCATCCGGCGCATCTCTTGCCTGAGTGCGCCTGACTGCACGCCGACCAAAACAACGCTCGCCCACGACGCACGCCCATGGGTATCCGGTACTGGCTGAAGAAGCGCATGTCGGAGGCCGTCAACGAAAACGGCGACCTTCCGCTGCACGTATCCATCCTCCACACCATCTTCGGCGGAGACGAGCCCACGCCCCGCGCGCTGGGCGAGCACGACCAGAAGACGTATCCGCGCGAGCTGCAGGAGCTGCTGCGCCGGCGCGACGACGTGGCGCAGGAGGTGATGGACATGGACCTGACTAACCGGGCCGCCCGCGTCGCCGCCATCCCGCGGCTTCGCGAGCTGCTGCGCACGTACCCGCACCCGCTGCTGTACGAGGCGCTGATCAACGCCTACGTCGACGAGGGGCGGTGGGACGAGGCCCGGGGCGCCGCCTTTGCCGCCCGCGAGCGCCGCGTGGAGGTGTCGCGCTCTCCCTATTCGGAGATCCGCGGCGAGATCGACCGCCTGAACGAGTGGACGCCCGAAGAGGTGGACGCCCTTCGCCAGGAGCGCGAGGCCCGCGCCGCGCCGTCCGCCTGACGCACGGGCCACTCGGCTGGACCGTCCCGAGCCCCGCCCCACGGCGGGGCTCGGTGTTTTCCCTGACGATTGCGGCGTGACGTTCGTTGCCACGATTACCGTCGGGACCGTACTGACGGCCGCTCGCGAAACCCTTGCTCGATGGACGGTGCACGGCGTATCGTGAGCACGTTCCGTCCCCATTGCCCCGGCACACGTCGTCCGTTTCCATCACCCCGCGCCCGCGGGATGCACGCGCGGCGAAACACACCGCCGGCCCTCGCGCCGGCACAATCCACCCTGCTCCGTGAGGAACGCATGCGGCTTCCCGCCGGACGTACCCTGTTGTTTCTGGTCGCCCTGCTGTTTTCGTCCGCCCTTCCCGCGTCCGCGCAGAACGGCAGCGTCAGCGGCACCGTGCGAGACGTGTCGACCGCCACGCCACTTCGCGGCATCCGCGTAGAAGCGGTGTCCGCCAGCGGGCGCGTGGCCGGCAGCACCGTCACGGGCGAGAACGGCACCTACACCCTTCGCGACCTGGCTCCCGGCAGCTACGCGCTGGTCCTTTCCGGCACCGACGTTCCCGTCCGCCGGCTGGACGTGGAGGTGACGGCGGGGCGCACGTCGCGGGTGGACGCGCAGCTCGCGTTTGGAAACGTGCGGCTGGACCCGGTGGTCGTCTCGGCCTCAAAGCGCCCCGAAAAGGCCGTGGAGGCACCTGCGCGGGTCGAGGTGGTGACCGCGAAGGAAGTGGAGGACCGGCCGGCGGTTACCCTGGTCGACCACCTGCGCGACGTGCCGGGCGTGGACGTGGCGCAGACGGGGCTGCAGTCCACCAACGTGGTGGCGCGCGGCTTCAACAACATCTTCAGCGGATCGCTCCACGCGCTCACCGACAACCGCATCGCGGGCGTGCCCAGCCTGCGGGTGAACTACCTGCACTTCATTCCCAGCACCAGCGAGGACGTGGCGCGGATGGAAGTGGTGCTGGGGCCCGGCGCGGCGCTGTACGGGCCCAACACCGCCAACGGCATCCTGCACATCATCACCAAGAGCCCGCTGGACGAGCAGGGAACCACGGTCGCCTTCAGCGGCGGCAGCCAGGACCTGCGGCAGGGCGAGTTCCGCACGGCGCACCTGATCACCCCCGACCTTGGCGTCAAGCTGAGCGGGCAGATCCTGCAGGCCACCGAGTACTCGTTCACCGACCCGGCCGAAGCGGCGGAGCAGTCGCGCTTTGGCTGCGCGCTGAACCCCGGGGGCTGCTCGGCCTCGCAGGTCGCGGCCGCCCGTGTGGCCCGCAACGACCTGGCTTTCGCCGTGGGCATCGACTCCACGGCGGCGCTGCAGCGGATCGCGCGCATCGGAAATCGCGATTTCGACATCTCTCGCTGGGGCGGCGAGGCGCGGCTGGACTGGCGCGCCACCCCTTCGATGACGACGGTGCTTTCCGGCGGACTGACCAACGAGGCCAACGGGATCGAGCTCACCGGCCTGGGGGCGGCGCAGGTGACGGACTGGATGAGCAGCTACGTGCAGGCGCGCACCACCTGGAACCGGCTGTTCGCGCAGGTCTACCTGAACCAGAGCAACGCGGGCGACACGTACCTGCTTCGCAACGGCGCACCCATCTCCGACCAGTCGCGCCTGCTGGTGGGGCAGCTGCAGCACGGGTTCAGCATGGGGAACGGACGCCAGAACTTCACCTACGGCGCCGACTACCTGTTCACCGATCCCCGTACCTCCGGCACCATCAACGGGTGGTACGAGGACGACGACCAGACCACCGAGCTGGGTGCCTACCTGCAGTCGGAGACCGACGTTTCCGACCGGCTGTCGCTGGTGCTGGCGGGGCGCGTCGACACGCACTCGGCGCTCCCCGATCCGGTGTTCTCGCCCCGCGCGGCCGTGGTCTTCAAGCCGCGCGAGGGACACGCGCTTCGCGTGAGCTACAACCGCGCGTTCAACACGCCCAGCTCGCTGAACCAGTTCCTGGACCTGGGCTCGGCACTGCCGGGGACGGACGCGGGAAGCGCCGGGCTGCGGCGGCTGGGCTACAGCCTGCGCATCCAGGGGACGGGCGAGAACGGGTTCTCGTTCCGGGACGCGGCCGGCAACTACCAGATCCGCTCGCCCTTCAACACGGCCAACCCGGGGCAGCTCATTCCCGCGGCCGGGGTGTCGCCCACGTTCTTTCCGGCCGCGGTGGCGGTGGTGGCGCAGCAGGCCGCGGCGGCCGGCACGCCGCTCCCCGCGCCGCTGGTGGCCTACCTT
>NZ_DATBNB010000023.1 GCF_036554565.1 Longimicrobium sp.
TGGGCTTGGTGAGCAGCGGCGTTTCGATCTCAAGAAAGCCCTGCTCCGACAGGAACGCCCGCGTGGCCAGCGCCGCCCCGTGGCGGATGACCAGGTTGCGCTGCAGGGCCGGCCGGCGCAGGTCCAGGTAGCGGTAGCGCAGCCGCAGCTCCTCGGCCGGCAGCTCCTCGTCGGCGGCGTAGTCCACCTGGATGGGGAGCGGCTCGGCGCGGGTCAGCACGCGAAGCGCCGTGCCGCGCACCTCCACCTCGCCGGTGGCCAGGGCGTCGTTGTGCTGGCCGTGGATGCGCGGAAAGATGGTGCCTTCCACCTGAACCACGTCCTCCGGCCCCAGCCGCCGCGCCTCGGCCAGCGCGTCGGCCGGCGTCCACGCCGGGTCGAACGACACCTGCACGAGGCCCTCGCGGTCGCGCAGGTCCAGGAAAACGATGCCGCCCAGGTCGCGGCGGCGGTGCACCCAGCCGGCCACGGTGACGGGGTTGCCTGCATCGGCCGCGCGCAGCGAGCCGGCTGCGCGGGTGCGGTACGCGGTGGCGAGTTGGTCGGTCATGCGCCAGGGAACGGTACGCGGGCCACGGCAGCGCCGGCCGGCGCGCCACGGCGCACGCGCCAGCGGGAATACAGGTACACGGCAGCGGCCACCCCGGCCGCGTCGGCCACCCAGTCGAACACGTCGGGCGAGCGGCCGGGAACGAACATCTGGTGGATCTCGTCGCTGGCGCCGTACGCGGCACCCAGGAGCACCGCCAGCGCCATGGGCAGCGACGACCGGTGCACGGCGAAGGCCAGGCACGCGCCCAGCACGGCGTAGGCGCCAAAGTGCAGCACCTTGTCGACGTACGGCACCTCGGGCGCGGGCAGCGTCGGCTGGGCCGACAGGCTGAAGATCACGGCGGCCCAGGCCAGCGCGGGGACCCAGGCCGCCACACGGCCCATCAGCACGCTTCCGCCTCGGCCAGCACCGCCACGAACTCGTCGGGGGTGGCCGCCGCGGCCAGGCGCGCGCGGAAGTCGTCGCGGCGCACCATGCGCGAGATGCGGCTGAGCGCCTTCACGTGCTGTCCCCCGGCGGCCTCGGGGCCCACCAGCAGAAAGAACAGGCGGACCGGCTCGCCGTCGAGCGCGTCGTAGTCCACCGGCTGGGGCGTCACCCCGGCGGCCATCACCAGGGCGGGCACGCCGTCGCACCGGCAGTGGGGGATGGCCACGCCGCTGCCGACCCCCGTGCTCAGCACTTCCTCGCGCTTGCGCACCCCCTGCAGCACGCCGTTCTCGTCGGCCACGGCGCCGGCCTGGTGCAGCACGCCCACCAGCTCGCGCAGCAGGTCGTCCTTCGAAGCGCCCCGCAGCGGCACGCGAACCCGGTCGGGGGTGAGCAGCTCGCTCAGCAGCACAGGGAACCTCTGACACCGATAAACGTTCAGGCCACGCGCGTGGCGTGGCCGGGGGTGCGGACTTTGCAAAACCTAACGCACGCCCCACACCCCAGCAAGCGCGCGGGGAACACGGGCGCCGGTGCGGTGAATCAGCATGGTTCAGGCCCTTTGCAGCCCAGGACTACAGCCCAACGGAATGATCGCCACCGCGCAGCAGACCGCCCCCGCCCCCGACCTGGTGGGCATGCTCCCCGAAGAGGCCGACGCCGCCCTCCGGGAGCACTTCGCCGCGCGCGGCCAGCCGGGCTACCGCGTGGGCCAGGTGCTGCGCTGGGTGTACGAGCGCGGCGCCTTCGGCTTCGGCGACATGACCGACCTGCCGCACGCCGAGCGCGCCGCCCTGGCCGAGGCGTTCGCCTTCACCGCGCCCGAGCCGGCCAAGGTGTCGCGCTCCGTGGATGGCACGGCCAAGCACCTGTGGCGGCTGGCCGACGGCGAGCTCATCGAGTCGGTGCTCATCCCTACGCCCACCCGCCTGACGCTGTGCATCTCGTCGCAGGCGGGGTGCGCCATGGCGTGCACCTTCTGCGCCACCGGGTGGGCGGGCTACCGCCGCCAGCTGAGCGCGGGCGAGATCGTCGCGCAGTTCCGCGGGGCGCGGAAGTGGGCGCAGGAAAACGGCTACGACGACGTCACCAACATCGTCTTCATGGGGATGGGCGAGCCGCTGATGAACCCCAAGGCGGTGTTCCCCACGCTGGCCATCCTGAACCGCGGCTACAAGTTCGGCGCGCGGCGCGTCACCATTTCAACCGTGGGGGTGGTGCCCGGCATTTTGCGCATGGCCCAGATGCCCGAGCAGTTTCGCCTGGCCGTTTCGCTTCACGCGCCCAACCACGAGCTGCGGCAGAAGCTGATCCCGCTGGAAAAGAAGTTTCCGCTCCCCGAGCTGCTGGAGGCGTTGCGGCGCTTCGACCAGGCGGGCGGCAAGCGGATCACCTTCGAGTACGTGATGATCGACGGCGTGACCGACGAGCCCGAGCTGGCCGACGAGCTGGCGGCGGTGGTGAGCGAGTTCACCTC
>NZ_DATBNB010000024.1 GCF_036554565.1 Longimicrobium sp.
CGGGTAGTTGTACTCGGCCCCCGCCAGGTCGAACGCCACCACGCCGCGGTCCTTGTACGCCACCGTCAGGTCCGCCAGGTCGCGCGACGTGGCGGGTTCCATGTTGCGGATGCCGCAGATGATGATGGCGGTCTCGATACCGAAGTCCGCCTTGGCCCGCGCCAGCCCGCGCAGCGGCGCGTCGACGATGGCGGTCAGCGGCAGCCCGCCCTGGCTGTTGAGGATGGGCGAGTAGCGGATCTCGGCGTAGCGCACGTTCTCGGCGGCCAGGTCCTCGGCCAACTCGTAGGAAATGCGCTCCAGCGCGTACTCCGTCTGCATCACCGACAGGGTGATGGCAAAGCGGTCCAGGTACTCCACCAGGTTGCGAGCGTCCTTCACGTGCATGTAATCGCGCAGCGCCTCGGGATCGCTGACCGGCATCGTGGCGCCGTACTCGGCGGCAAGCTCCAGCATGGTCTCCGGCCGGAGCGATCCGTCCAGGTGCACGTGCAGCTCGGCCTTGGGCAGCCGGTGCAGCAGTTCCCGCGTTACTTCGATGGCCATGGTTTCGGTCCTATTGCTGATTTGCGTGGCGGCCGTGGTTCCGGGATGAACGCGCAGGCGGGTGCACACCGGTGCACCCGCCTGCCGCAGAGGCCGCCTCGTTCGTCGCTCCGGTGGGGTATTGTACTTCGCCCGTCCGCCGCGCGCCACCTGCCGCGCCACTCCGGCCTCAGTGACCCTGCTCGCGGAAATCGGCCCGGGCGCGCGGGGAGTCCTCGGGCGGCAGGAGGGCGCCGAAGGTCAGCGGCGCGAATGCCTCGTCGGGCACCTCGTACCCCGCGGAACGGATGAGCCAAGCCGACGCGTCGCTGGCGGGGTAGCTGTCGCTGTGGGGAACGCTCGAAACGAAGGCGTACCCCGTCAGCCAATTCTGCCCGTCTTTCCGCAGGTGGCGGATGAGGACGATGATCCCGGGGCCGCTGCGCCCCAGCCGCCGCTCCTGGTACACCTCCGCGGGCGAGAGACGCTGTGCCTTCAGCCGCTGCCACGAGGCGGGTTGAGGATCCCCGGGCCGGTCGGCGTCGAACAGGCGGCGCGCCGCTTCGCCCGCCACGCTGTCGCGCTCTGCGTCGCTATCCAGCAGGGCTGCGAACAGGCTACTGTGCGTCCGCGGGTCATGGTACACCGCCATGCGCGCGTCGCTGAGCGCTGGCACGGGCTGGTAACCGCCCGTGACTTCATATGCCACCGAGCCCAGTCGCTGCCGCAGCACGGCCGTACGGCGAAAGCTCCGGGCAACTTCGCGAAAATGCGGAAGCAGCCGACCTTCGGCCTCCGCCGCCATTCGTCCCTGCAGCACCACGACGCGGCCCATATCGGCGATGGTCACCTGGTACAGCACGAGCGGCGTGCCGGCCGCGTTCCGCGCGTCGGCCACGATCTCGTACGCGGGCAGGTCGTCAAGCACCAGCCCCGTGCCTGAACGATGCGCCACGTCGCGCACTCCCTTCATCTCCGCGATCCACGCCCCCGCCTGCGCCTCCATGGGCTCCGTCGGCGGGTGCCACTCGGGAAATAACTCCAGGACCGCGCCGCCGTCCGCTGTGGCCCCATGGTCCCGCAGGCGCACGGTGGCGAGCTCCCGCCCGGCGAAGCGGAGCGGGCCGCTCTCCCGCACTTCGTAATCCAGCAGGCGAAAGAGCGAGTCCGGGACGGCCTGCGCCGCCGCGGAAGGCGGGGCGGCAGCGAGCAGGGCAAGAGCCACGGGTAGTGGCATGAGGGAAATGCGCATGATTCGATCGTAAATGAAGGGAGCGTCGCACCGGAAGGAGATCGGTCGCGGAAACACGGCGAGGGCAGGGCCGTCCGCCCCACCCCCGCGTACAATATGACGTTTTTGGTGATACGTCCAGCCTGCCGTTCAGGTCAGGATGCCGACCACGCACGCGGTCATGAAGTTGGCCAGTGTGCCCGCGATCATCGCCCGCAGACCGAGCCGGCTCAGGTCGCCGCGGCGCTCCGGCGCCATGCCGCCGATGCCGCCGATCTGGATGGCGATGGAGCTGAAGTTGGCGAAGCCGCAGAGCGCGTAGGTGGCCAGCACCACCGAGCGCGGCTGCAGCCCGGCGCCCTCCTGCAGCATGCCGCCCAGGTGCGCGTACGCCACGAACTCGTTCAGAGCCGTCTTTTCGCCCAGGAGCGTGCCCACCGCCAGCACGTCCGGGTTGGGCACGCCCATCAGCCAGGCGAACGGGGCGAAGATCCATCCCAGCAGCTTCTGGATGGTCAGGTCCAGCCCGAAGAGCCCCGCCGTCCCGCTGAGCATTCCGTTCAGCAGGGCGACAAGCGCGATGAACGCGATGAGCATGGCGCCCACGTTCAGGGCCAGGCTCAGCCCTTCGCTGGCGCCTCGCGCCGCGGCGTCGATCACGTTGGCATCCACCTTCTCCAGCTTGATCTTCACGCTCCCGGCCGTCACCGGCTCTTCCGTCTCGGGATACATGATCTTGGAGACGAGAATGCAGGCCGGGGCCGCCATCACCGAGGCGCTGATCAGGTGTCCGGCGATGTCGGGAAAGTACGCCACCAGGAATCCCACGTAGGCCGCCAGCACGCCGCCCGCCACCGTGCCGAAGCCGCCCACCATCACGCAGTGCATCTCGCTCTTGGTCATGGTGCCGATGAACGGCTTCACCAGCAGCGGCGCCTCGGTCTGTCCCAGGAAGATGTTCCCGGCGGTGCTCAGGCTTTCGGCGCCGCTGATCTTCATGGTCCTCATCATCACCCACGCGAACGCCTTCACCACCCCCTGCATGATGCCCAGGTGGTAGAGCAGCGTCATCAGCGACGAGAAGAAGATGATGGTCGGCAGCACGTTGAAGGCGAAGAACGCTCCGGAGGCCGCCCATCCCGTCGTGGCGCCGATGGGCTCCATCGGCGGGAAGCCCGTGCCACCCGCGCCGGTCGGGATGTTGTTGAACACCAGGTTGCCGAACAGGAACCTGGCCCCCTCCACGGTATAGCCCATCAGCGCGTTGAACGTGTCGTTCGCCGCGTCGAAGAACGCCGCGCCCCAGGGCGTCTTGAGGATCAGGAGAGCGAAGATGAACTGAAGCGCCAGTCCCCACGCCACCAGCCGCCAGTCTATCCGCCGCTTGTGCACGCTCATCGCCCAGGCGAGCGCGATGAAGGCAAGGATGCCCAGGGCGCTGGTGGCCTACTGGATGGGCGTGCCGTGCGCGTCGGCACGGGCCTGCCGCGCCATCTCCCCCGCGTTGCGCGCCGCGGGCGCCGAATCGGCCACGATGCCGCTCTGGGGCGTCTGCGCCTGTTTCGCCGCCTCGGGCGAGGCGATGGGGGCCGAGGGGTCTCCCGGGTTTACCGCGGGCGCCTGCGCCTGGGGCGAGGCGGGGTTCGCCGGGCGGTCCTGGGCCCCGGCCGCGGGCTGTGCCTGCACGGGGCCCGTGCTGTCTCCCGGCTGCTGGGCGCGGGCATACAGCCCCGCCGAAAGGAGGAGCGCGGCGGCCAGCCACAGGGGCAGCAGCCACTTCAGGTGCTTCTTGCGCGTGGAAGCCATGCGTTCAGGGAGCCCGGCGTGAGCGGGGAATGGATGGGAAAACCCGACAGCGTGTGCGGAAGACCGTCATTCTACCTTCACCACCGCAGTGGCGCCACCTCGTCGCGCGAAAGCTGCACGCCCTCGCGCTTGGCCGTCACCAGCCGCGGGCGGTCGAAGGGCTTGATCAGCAGCAGTCCCGCCACGAAGCCGCCGATGTGCGCCCACACCGCAACGCCGCCCTCCTCCGTCGCCGGCATGCCCAGCGAGGCCATCCCTTCGAACAGCTGCAGCACGAACCACAGCAGGAGAAAGAAGAAGGCGCGGATGCGGAAGAAGAAGAACGGGGGAAAGTACGTGCGCACCCGGGCGCCGGGATACAGCAGGATGTACGCGCCCATGATGCCGCTGATGGCCCCGCTGGCGCCCACCATGGGGACTTGGCTGACCGGCGAAAAGTACACGTGGGCGAGCGCCGCGGCGGCGCCGCAGATCAGGTAGAAGGCCAGGAACCGCAGGTGGCCCATGGAGTCTTCGATGTTGTTCCCGAACACCCACAGGAACAGCATGTTGCCCAGGATGTGCCCCCACCCGCCGTGCATGAACATCGACGTCAGCAGGGCCGACGTGCCCAGGCCGGTGATCTGGCACGCCCCGGTGATTTCGCACGGCTGCGCGCCGTACTCCACTACCGAGGCCTCCAGCGCCTGCATCGCGCCCGCGCCCTGGATGAGCATCCATACGGCGAAGTTGGCGATGATCAGCAGCACGGTCATCCACGGCCGCAGCTCGGTGGGGTTCTCGTCGTTCAGGGGGATCAAGGGCCAGGCTCGCCGGGGTGTGGATGATGGTTTGGGCCGGGGGATGAATTGCGCCGCGGGCGGGTGTTTCCGCAAGGGCACCCCAGCGGGGTTGAGCGCCTCACCTGGTACCGCGGGATGAACTTCACCGCGATGAGGCTGAACTCGGCGCGTCCGCGGCCGCCCCCCTCTCCCAGCCTCTCCCCCGTAAACTGCACGGGGGAGAGGAGCCAGTCCGGTGCGGTTCGACGTGGCTCGGCGCATGTCCTTGGGGGCCCCCTCCCCCCGGCCCCCGTCCCCCGCTGCGCAGGGGAGGGGGAGACCTGAACCGCGCTTCGGCCGGCCTGCCGCACCCGACCGCGCGTGCAGTCCGCGAAGGCGGACTTTGGGCCGTCGTTGCCGCGACTTCAGTCGCCCCACCAGGGCCAAGGCCTCTGCTCCGAGCTCGCGAGCACCAAATTGGCTCCCTTCCCCCGCGGCTGTTTGCGGGGGAAGGGCTGGGGATGGGGGGCGGCGGCCCGAGCACCGGACTGGCCCCTGACGCACCAAAACCCCGAAGTGTACCCCCTCTCCCACG
>NZ_DATBNB010000025.1 GCF_036554565.1 Longimicrobium sp.
GCGCCACCGGCATGCTGGTGGTGGCGTCCCTCATCTACATCGCCACGCGGCTGCTGGAGGACCGCTGGCCCTGGCTCGGCTACGTGCGCGCCACCGCCGAGGCGTCGATGGTGGGCGGGATCGCGGACTGGTTCGCCGTGACGGCGCTCTTCCGCTACCCCGCGGGGATCAAGATCCCGCACACCGCCATCATCCCCAACCGCAAGGACCGCATCGGCAAGAGCCTGGGCAACTTCGTCCAGAACAACTTCCTGTCGCCGCCCGTCATCTCCGCCAAGCTGCGCGAGGCCAACGTGGCGCTGAAGCTGGCGCAGTGGCTCGCCAATCCGGACCACGGCGACACGGTGGGCAAGCACGCCGCGGCCGCGGTCACGGGCGTCGTGCAGGTGCTGCGTGACGACGAAGTGCAGGAGATCATCGAGCAGAGCGTCTTGGGGCGCGTGCGGACCACGCAGGTGGCGCCGCTGATGGGTCGCGTGCTGACGCTGGTGACGGCCGAAAACCGCCACCAGGAGCTGCTGGATTCCGCCATCCGCCTGTTCGACCGGCTGTTCGAGGAGAATCGCGAGGTCCTGCGCGCCAAGATCACCCAGGAAACACCGTGGTGGATGCCCACCGCCGTGAACGAGGAGATCTACAAGCGGGTCGCGCGGGGGATCGAACGGACGCTGGTGGAGGTGGCGCACGACCCCAACCACCCGCTGCGGGGGCGCTTCAACGAGGCCGTCGGGGAGTTCGTGGAGCGGCTGAAGAGCTCGCCCGAGATGATCGCCCGGGGGGAGGCGCTCAAGGAAGAGGTGCTGGGCCACCCCGCCGTGCGGCACTACTCGGCGGGCCTCTGGGCCGACATCAAGGCGTCCGTCCTGCGCCACAGCGCGGACCCGGAGAGCGAGTTCCGGCGGCGCGTGGGGAGCGCGGTCACCCGGTTCGGCGGATCGCTGCTGGAAGACAAGGAATTGCTGGCCAAGGCCAACGGGTGGGTGGAGCAGGCGGTGCTGTACGTGATCGAGCAGTACCGTCACGAGGTGGCCGACCTGATCGAGACCACCGTGCAGGCGTGGGACCCGGAAGACACCACCCGCAAGATCGAGCTGCAGATCGGCCGCGACCTGCAGTACATCCGCATCAACGGCACGCTGGTGGGCGGCCTGGTGGGGCTTCTGATCTACACCGTGTCACTCTTCTTCGGCGCGGGATGACGTGGGTCAGGCGGCGGGGGCGGGGGTGCGGAAGACCAGCGCCACCGAGTAGAACTTGACCACCAGGATGCCGACGACGACGGCGGTTACCAGCACGGGCGAGCGGGTGAGGACGAGCAGCGCCGTCACGAGGCCGGTGTTGAACACCTTGCCCAGCGGCGACCAGTTGAGCTCCCACACCCGCTTGTTGACCAGGTAGTAGTAGTTGGGCGAGATCATGCGCGGATAGCGCAGGTACTGGTTGCTCAGGTAGTGGTCCACGCCCATGAACTGGATGAGGAACAGCACCACGGGAACGGCCAGCGCCGGGTACAGGTACAGCTCGTTGAGGTAGAAGAAGGCCACCAGCAGCCGGTCGGCGAGAATGTCGAACTGGCCGCCGAACAGGGTTTCCTGGTTCAGCCAGCGCGCGACGGCGCCGTCCAGGATGTCGAGCGACCAGTAGACGCCCAGCCCCCACAGGTTCAGCCGCTCGTCGCCGTGCAGCGCCGCCAGGGTGAACAGCGCCATCCCCGCCACCAGCCGCACGGCCGTGATCAGGTTGGGCCACGTCCACGGGGTGTCGGGATGGATGTCCGTGGGAAGCGGCGGCGCGCCCCAGGGAAGCTTCTCGGGCTGGGCTAACGGCATGCGGATGCTGACCGGTGTAGGATGGAGCTCGCCGATGGATCGCGTGGCGCGCAAAAGCTCACCCGCGGCGGCGCCCGCCGCAACCCCGGCCAGTGGACAGCGCCGGATCGCCCTTGCGGCGGCCACATGCCCCAAGCACCTTTCCGGGCAAGCGTTTGCGCCACTCTCCCGCGGTCCGCACCTGATGCAGAACGATCCCACGCCGCCGAGGGCCACGCGCCGGGGCAGCACGGTCCGCCGCCGCATCGAGCGCGTTGCCGTTTCGCCCGAGGGCGCGCTGCGCCGCTCGCGCGACGACGCGCTGACGACGGAGGAGCCGCTGGAGATCCGCGTCCTCGGCACGGATGGGGTGGCGCACCGCGTGGCGGTTACCATGCGCACGCCCGGCGCGGACTTCGAACTGGCGGCGGGCTTCCTGTACGGCGAAGGGCTGATCGACGGGCCGGATGCGGTGCGCGCCATCCGCTATTGCACCGAGGCCGAGCAGCTGTACAACGTGGTGAACGTGGCGCTGGCGCCGGGAGTGCCGTTCGATTCGTCGAGCCTGGCGCGCAACTTCTACACGACGTCCAGCTGCGGCGTGTGCGGCAAGGCGTCCATCGAGGCTGTGATGGGCCCGGCGTGCGCGCGAGTGGCGGGTGGGGTGACGGTGGATGCGGAGACGCTCGTCGGGCTCCCCGCGCGGCTGCGGGAGGCGCAGGCCGTGTTCGAGCGGACGGGCGGGCTTCACGCGGCGGCGCAGTTTACGCCCGAGGGCGAGCTGGTGCGGGTGAGGGAAGACGTGGGCCGCCACAACGCGATGGACAAGCTGGTGGGCGCCGCGCTGCTCGCTGGCGAGCTGCCGCTGGCGGAGCACGTGGTGCTGGTGAGCGGGCGCACGAGCTTCGAGCTGGTGCAGAAAGCCGCGCGGGCGGGCGCCGCGGTGCTGGCGGGCGTTTCGGCACCCAGCAGCCTGGCGGTGGAGTTGGCGGAGCAGGCCGGGATGACGCTCGCGGGGTTCGTCCGCGAGCCGGGATTCAACATCTACACGGGAGGCGAGCGCATCGCTTCCCGTGTTCGCGAAAAGGTAGGCGGATGACGGGACGGGCATTTGGGACGATGATGATCGCGGCCGTGCTGGCGGGGTGCGGCGAGCAGGGCAACGAGCTGCGCGAGGCCACGGAGCGGAGGCGCGCCACGGAGGCGCGGGACGACTCGGCCGCGGCGGATTCCGCGCCCCGCGCCCCCGCGCGCCTGCCTGCATTCGTGCTGGCGGACTCCACTCCCGCCGCGCCCTCCACCGACAGCGCCGCCGCGACTCCGGCCGCAGGCGCCGACTCCGCCGCAGTGCCGACGCCCGCCCCCGCGCCGCAGGCGGACTGGACGTCCGGGCGCACGCAGGTCCGCCGCCGGCCGGGCGGGGTTGCGACGCTGCGCCAGGTGCGCACGGCGCCGAACGCGGGCTTCGACCGGTTCGTCGTGGCGCTGGGGGCAGATGCCATCCCGGGGTACCGCATCGAGTACGTCGACCGGCCGGTGCGCCAGTGCGGCTCGGGCGAGGCCACCAAGGTTGCGGGCGACGGGTGGCTTTCCATCACCCTTCACGCCGCGCGCGCCCACGACGACCAGGGCCGCGCCACCATCCCGCAGCGTGAGCGCGCGCTGTCGCTTCCCGTGCTGCGCGAATACGAGTTCATCTGCGACTTCGAGGCCGAGGTGCAGATCGTTCTCGGCGTGGCATCCCCCAACCGCTACCGCGTGCTCGAGCTGGCGAACCCCAGCCGGCTCGTGATCGACGTCCAGCACTGAAAAGAACGTTTCACGCAGAGGTCGCAGAGGGAAAAGAGAGGACGCAGAGGGCTGCCACGGCGCCTCTGCGTCCTCTCCGTCTTCTCTGCGACCTCTGCGTGAAACTGTAGTTCTGTCGGCGCGGGCGACACGCTGTCTCGCTTCGATACACTCTCCGCCGCCGACCCAGGCGCCGCCGCGATCTCTCCGATCGCCGTAACCAGCTCTCCCACAAGAACTAAGCGGTCCTGGGCACCGGATGTTCCTTCCGGGTCCCCGTGTTGCTTTTCCCTGCTTGCGAGGCGCCGGGACGTTTTCGCCGTGATCCGCGGCGCGACGGCGTCATCGCACCTGGGAGAGAGCCCGATGCACAGGACCATTCTCACGACCATCTGCCTGGTGGCTCTCGCCGCGTGCGGGGGCGGCGGCGCGGCCCCGCTCACCAGCGGCACTCAGCCCGGTGCGCTGGCCTCGCTCGCCGTGTCGCATCCGGAGGGCGCCATGCCCGTCGGCGATACGCTGATTATGCAGGTGGAGGCAAAAGACGCCACCGGCCAGCCCGTGCCGAACGTGCGGCCGCAGTGGTCGTCCAGCGACGCATCCATCGCGACGGTGGATGCGGACGGTGTCGTGAGAGGGCTGAAGGCCGGCGCGGCCACCATCACCGCCAGCGCCACGGCCGGTGGCGTGACGAAGACGGCGGACTACGCCATCGCCGTGCTCGCCGCCCAGGCGCCTCCCCAGCCGCAGCCGCAACCACAGCCCCCTGCGCCGCCTCCGCCGCCACCGCCCGCTCCGCAGCCCAACACCGCCGAGGTGCTGGGCGTGGACGACGCATTCCAGCCCAGCGCGGTCAGCATCCAGCCCGGCGGCACCGTCACCTGGCGGATGGTGGACGAGGAGCACGACGTGACGTGGTCCGGCACCGCGCCCGCCGGTGGCAACATCGGAAAGATGGACCGCGGGACCTCCGTCAGCCGCACCTTCGCCACCGCGGGGGTCTACGCCTACTCCTGCCAGCGGCACAAGGGAAAGCACGGCGGCACGGTGACGGTGGACGGCGCCACGCAGACGCCGGTCTTCACCTCCGTCCGCGTCTCCCCCGCGAGCCCGTCCCTCGCCGTGGGTGCGACGGTGCAGCTGACCGCCACGCCGCTGGACCAGGCGGGGCAGGCGATGGCCGGCGTTCCCCCGGCTGCCTGGTCGTCCGCCGACCCGGCCCGGGCCACCGTCAGCGCCTCGGGACTGGTGACCGGGGTGGCGGCGGGGACGGTTTCCGTCACCGCCCGCATCACCCACGGCGGCGTCACGCGGGAGGCAAGCGTCTCCGTCACCGTGGGCGGCACCGGGACCGGAGGGGGAAGCTCGCCCTCCACGGCGACGGTGACCACGCCGGGGAACACCTTCAGCCCGGCCGCGGTGACCCTCGCCACGGGGGGAACGGTGACGTGGCAGTTTACCGGCAGCACGCGCCACAACGTCACCTTCAACGGCGCGGCGCCGGCGGGAGGAAACATCCCCGATACGGACGCTGGCGCCTCGGTGGCGCGGACGTTCGCCACCGCGGGCACGTACACCTACCAGTGCACGCGCCACGCGGGAATGACGGGGCAGGTGATCGTCGGGCCCTGAGGGGCGCAGCAGACCGGAACACGAGAAAACCATGCGGCTCGGCCGCCATCCACTCACACGGAGCAACGAACATGAAGAAGACCCTGCTGG
>NZ_DATBNB010000026.1 GCF_036554565.1 Longimicrobium sp.
GCTGACTTCTCAGGGCCTTGTAGAGCGTAGGAAGCGCCGCGTCACGGTCGCAGGCGATCCCCGCATCCGCGCAGACTGCAAGCAAATAACCGTGTAGGGCAGTGTGCACCCGATCAACGCAGCTGGTCGCGCCGGAGGAAAGAATCAGCGCTTCAGCGTCCGCAATCGCGCGACTGACAACCGCGCTCGTGATCCGAGGCGCGGGGCCAGCAACGGGCGCGGCACCCTCCAGGCGGCGGATCATCGCGCGGATCTCCTCCTGCAATTCCGCTGTCCGGCTTTCGGGCCCGTGGCCGATGGGGAATCGGTCAAGCACTCCGTTCAGTATCTTCGCTTGGTCTGCGGAAGAGGCGGTCGAAAGGATCTGAATGAATCGCTCGCGCGTAGTGCCGAGGAACGCGTTAGGGTCAATGTCCAGCCCACAAGCCTCCGGATAGCATTCGGCATGGGTCCGATAGCTGAAATCACCCAGATACCCACCCGAGACACCGATGTATCGGTTTACCACCCGCGTGATCTCTGGTCTGGTCAGTTGAGACAAGATAAGTCTATCGTGAAGGTGGAGGGGATCACAGATTGTGAGTGAGCACAGGTGTCCCGTCGCACTTTGTGTTCAGTGCACAGACTTCCGGCCAACTCCCCAGCCTCTCGCGCCGGTCTCGTCGCAGTACAACGGGCACAACGAAACCCGAAGCTGTCTCGTCCGCCTCAACGACTAACCACGCGGCTGTAAGCCAACCGGCCCCGCAGCGCCGAGGGCAGGGGGGCCGGTAGTTCTGCCGAGCGAAACCGCGCTTTCCTCAGCCGCCGTGCGACGTCGCGGGCTGCCGGATGGGGATGTCGCGACTGCCCTTGAGGATCGCCTTCTTCACCTCGCCGATCGCCTTCGTGATGCGGATCTCGCGCGGGCAGGCCTCAGTGCAGTTGAAGATGGTGCGGCAGCGCCACACCCCTTCACGGTCGTTCAGGATGACCAGCCGCTCACCCGGTTCGTGTCGCGCGAGTCGAAGATAAAACGGTGCGCGCTCATGATGGCCGCGCCCACAAGTTCTCGTCGGCCCAAACTGGCGCGCGCGAGGAGCCTGCACTCGCCGTTCACTCCTGCGGCGGAAGGATTCCGTGCCGACTGTCGCCTGCGACACATTAGCCTGGATCTCACCCGACCCATCTGCTCTGATGAGGCGAGATGTAGCCACCGCTCGAAGATGCGGTTGGATCCTCGTCGTCCTCGGGCGGCTCCGGTATAAATTCAGAAGCGGCAACTGCGAGAACAAACAGGATAGTGCCCGACATAAGCAGCTTACGGGTAGTTCGGAACCGGGAGGGCTTTTCGTCCTCCAGATCCAAGGCTCGAAACAAGGCCAGCATAAGGAGCACAATGCTAGCGACTAGTGGAGGACCGTCAATCCAGTCGTACCTCGTGAACTCACCGGGACCAGTGAAGTAGAAGCGTGCATAAGCTAAGGCTATGCTGAGAAGGAACGTAGCTGCGGTGACCATCCCTTGACGATATCCATTGGGAAGGCGCGATTGTATTTCAGATTCTAGCTCTACCTGAGCACCAGTGTGGCCTACCTGTTCAACTGGCGGATCGACACGTGGCGTGTTCTCATCCATATCCAATACCTGTAAGCCAAGAAGAAATACGGGCATCTCTGCGGATTAACTACTCCGCTCAGCACTTCCCGCCGAACTGTTATACAGTGGACGATATTCCGGCCAGCGGCACCGCTGGAGCGGGCTGGCGAGTGCGAACGTTAAGCGTACGCAAATCGCTCGCGCGCATCCTCATGTGCGGGGCGCTCGCTAGCCTTCCGCAGATGTTGTACCTGAGGTGACGAAATAG
The DNA here is from genome assembly GCF_036554565.1 of Longimicrobium sp. Classification (NCBI taxonomy): domain Bacteria; kingdom Pseudomonadati; phylum Gemmatimonadota; class Longimicrobiia; order Longimicrobiales; family Longimicrobiaceae; genus Longimicrobium; species Longimicrobium sp. The sequence goes on from NZ_DATBNB010000026.1 coordinate 1,847, forward strand.
CGCTGTTGTCGCGCCGGTTCTTGCGCATCAACGTGCACGGGACTCCATTGCCGTCCGCCCCCTTTCTAGTGAATAGGTTCCGAGTGCCCGGCCCAAGCTCCTCGGCCAAGTTCGGCAGGCCGCACGCCTGAAGACCGAGCGGATTACACAAAGCGGGGTCGCTGCCGGTAGCCAACCCGGCCCCGCGGCCTCGCCGCGGGGCCGGTCACTTTTGGATGGACGTAACGCCTTACTCAGCCGTGCGAGGTCGCCGGCTGGCGGATGGGGATGTCGCGGCTGCCCTTGAGGATCGCCTTCTTCACCTCGCCGATCGCCTTGGTGATGCGGATCTCGCGGGGGCAGGCCTCGGTGCAGTTGAAGATGGTGCGGCAGCGCCACACCCCCTCGCGGTCGTTCAGAATGTCCAGGCGCTCGCCCGAGTTCGTGTCGCGCGAGTCGAAGATGAAGCGGTGCGCGTTCACGATGGCCGCCGGGCCCACGAAGTTCTCGTCGGCCCAGAAGCTGGGGCAGCTGGTGGTGCAGGCCGCGCACAGGATGCACTTGGTGGTGTCGTCGAACTTTTCGCGGTCGTCCACCGATTGCAGGCGCTCGCGGCCCGTGGAAGGTACCGGCGAGTCGTTGATCAGGAACGGCAGCACGGAGCGGTACTGGGCGAAGAAGGGCTCCATGTCGACCACCATGTCCTTGATCACGCGAAAGCCCATCAGCGGCTCGATGGTCACGTGCTCGCCCACGTCGCGGATCAGCACCTTGCAGGCAAGGCGGTTCACGCCGTTGATGCGCATGGCGTCGGACCCGCAGATGCCGTGGGCGCAGCTGCGCCGGTAGGTGAGCGAGCCGTCCTCGTACCACTTCACCTGGTTCAGCGCGTCGAGCACGCGGTCCGTGGGATCGGCCGTCACCGTGTACTCGCGGTACACCGGCTTCTCGTCGACGTCCGGGTTGAAGCGGAACAGGCGCAGCGTGATCCGCTTGCCCGTCGCGAGCTTCGCCGCCGCCTTGCCGCCCCCGCCGGCACTGGGCTTGATCGTCTTCGGCGCCGCCATCAGTACACCCTCTCCTTGGGCTGGAACTGGGTGATGGTCACCGGCTTGTAGGTGATGTCCATCTCCCCGTCACGCTGCGTGACGAACGTGTGCTTCAGCCAGTTGGCGTCGTCGCGCGTCTCGTAGTCTTCGCGCATGTGCGCGCCGCGGCTCTCGGTGCGGTTCAGCGCGGAAAGCGCCGTCACCTCGGCCAGGTCCAGCAGGTTGGCGAGCTCCCACGCCTCGAGCAGGTCGGTGTTGAAGCGCGTTCCCTTGTCGCTCACCGACACGCCCTTGAAGCGCTCCTTGAGCTCGCGCACCTTGGCCAGGGCGTTCGCCATCCCTTCGCCGGTGCGGTAGATGCCCACGTCGTCCTGCATCACGTCCTGCATCTCGTCGCGCAGGCGCGCCGCCGGCTCGCCGCCGCCCTTTACGCCCAGCAGCCGGTCCAGCTGCTCGCGCGCGAACGCCTCGGGGTTCTTGGGCAGCGGAGGCAGGTCGGCCGTCGTGCAGAACTCGGCCATGGCCAGCCCGCCGCGGCGCCCGAACACCACCAGGTCCAGCAGCGAGTTGGTGCCCAGCCGGTTGGCGCCGTGTACGGAAACGCACGCCGTCTCGCCCGCGGCGTACATCCCGGGGAGCACGGTGTTGTTCACGTCGCGCACCACGCGGCAGTTGGCATCCGTGGGAATGCCGCCCATGGCGTAGTGCGCCGTGGGCTGAATGGGCATGGGCTCCTTCACCGGGTCGATGCCCAGGTAGGTGCGGCAGAAGTCAGCGATGTCGGGAAGCTTGTTCTCGATCACGTCGGCGCCCAGGTGCGTGGCGTCGAGGTAGACCATCTTCTTGCCGTTGATCCCCCGCCCCTCGCGGATCTCCTTGCTGATGGCGCGCGACACCACGTCGCGCGACGCCAGGTCCTTCATGGTGGGCGCGTAGCGCTCCATGAAGCGCTCGCCATGGTCGTTGCGCAGGATGCCGCCCTCGCCGCGCACGCCCTCGGTAATCAGGATCCCCAGGCGGTAGATGCCCGTGGGGTGGAACTGGTAGAACTCCATGTCTTCCAGCGGGATGCCCCGCCGGAGCGCGATGGCCACGCCGTCACCCGTGTTGGCGTGCGCGTTCGAAGTAATCGACCACACGCGCCCGAAGCCGCCCGTGGCGAACTCCACGGCCTTGGCGTGAAAGATGTGAAGGTCGCCCGTCGCCACCTCGTACGCGATGCACCCGCAGCAGCGCCCGTCGTCGGCCAGGATCACGTCCATCACCTGGAACTCGTCGAAGAACTCTACGCCGCCCTTGATGCAGTTCTGGTAGAGCGTCTGCAGGATCATGTGCCCCGTGCGGTCCGCCGCGTAGCAGCTGCGGCGCACCGGGCCCTGCCCGAAGTGGTGCGTGTGCCCGCCGAAGGGGCGCTGGGCGATCTTGCCGTCCGGCGTGCGGCTGAACGGGAGCCCCATGTGCTCCAGCTCGATGATCACCGGGATGGCCTCCTCGCACATCGCGGCGATGGCGTCCTGGTCGCCCAGGTAGTCGGAGCCCTTCACGGTGTCGAAGGCGTGCCACTCCGGGTGGTCCTCTTCCAGGTTGGCCAGCGCGGCGCACACCCCGCCCTGCGCGGCGCCCGTATGGCTGCGCGTCGGATACAGCTTGCTGATGACGGCCGTGCGCAGCCCGGGGGTGCGCGACAGGTAGATGGCCGACATCATTCCCGCGCCGCCACCCCCCACCACCAGCGCGTCGTACGTATGAGTGTGGATCATCGGCGCGCCGCGGCGGAAAAGTCGTAGGTCATCAGGGCGAAGATCCCCCAGGCCAGGGACAGCAGGACCACGCCGTACACCACCGCCTTGACGATCTTGCGCGTCTCGGGCTTGCGTACGTAGTCCTCGATGGAGTAGCGCGCACCATTGAGCCCGTGCAGCAGGGCAAAGGCGGCCAGCGCCACGTTGTAAAGGCGCCACAGCGGCTGGTTCCAGCGCTCCAGCACCAGGTCGGCGCTCAGGTGCTCCACCCCCACGACGATGTTCCACCAGTACAGGTGGTACAGCGCCATGAAGAGCAGGAGAATCCCCGAAATGCGCATGAACACCCAGCTGTACAGCTCGAACTTGCCCTTCTTCTGCATCTGCGGCTGGTCGTAGCCGCCGCCGGGCCGCGGCGCGCCGCGCCCGCCCTCCGCCGGCACCTCGTCGATCGTCGTGCTCATCGCGGCGCCTCCATGCTCACCGGCGCCACGGCGGGCGCGGCCTGCGCCTCGTATCCCCCGCCCTGCTGCATCTGCCGCTGGCGGTGCCGCTCGGCGCCCGGCTCCTCACGAAGCCCGAAGAGCGGAGCCAGCATGATGTAGGCGACGGGGAGGATGAACAGCGCCGTCAGCCCCAGCGCGCCGAAGGCCAGCCGCCGCTGGTGAAGCATGGCGATGGGCCAGAAGTCCTGGATGATGATGCGCGTGCCGTTCAGCGCGTGGTACAGGACCGAGAAGAAGATGATGAGCTCCGCCACCCGGAAGAGCGGGCTGCGGTAGATGTCGAGGGTGTGGTCGTAGAAGTCCGGCCAGTACACCACCGCCGCCGTGTCGGCGACGTGGATGATCAGGAACGCCAGGATGCCCAGCCCCGTCACGCGGTGCAGGAGCCAGGTCCACATCCCGGTGCTCCCCTTGTAGCGGAGCCCCTGGGCCAGGGAGCGGTTCCGGAAGTCGGTTGCCATGTGCAGGTACTCCGTATCGGGTTCCCAACGGCCGCCGCGCCGCGCCCCAGGAGGAGCGCGGCGCGGCGGCGCGCGGTGGATCAGACCTTGGCGCCCAGCACGCGCATGGGCTCGCGGACGGCCTCGGCGCTCTTTTCCAGCGCGGCGCGCTCCTCGTCGGTCAGCGTCACCTCCAGCACCTGCTCCAGCCCGGTGCGGCCCAGCTTGCAGGGCACGCCCAGGAACAGGCCGTTCATCCCGTACTCGCCCTGCAGGAACGCCGCGCAGGGAAGGATGCGCTTCTTGTCCTTGACGATGGCCTCGGCCATCTGCACCGCGCCCGACGAGGGCGCGTAGTAGGCCGAGCCGGTCTTCAGGTACTTGACGATTTCGGCGCCGCCGTTGCGCGCGCGGTCCACGATGGCGTCCAGCTTGTCGCGGTCGATCAGCTGCGTGATCGGGAT
>NZ_DATBNB010000027.1 GCF_036554565.1 Longimicrobium sp.
CGCTCGAAGCGGTTGAGCCACGACATCACGTCCGGCGGCGGCGTGTACGAGGCCACCTTGTGCGACCGCGCCTCGCCCTGCTCCAGCCCGGCGACGATGTGCTCGTAGTTGCTGCCGGGGTGCCACAGCACCCAGTCCTCCAGCCCCACGTCGTATACGCCCTTCTTCTGCTGCCGAAGCTGCTCCGCCCCGTACTTCTGGTGGTTGCGTCCCAGCCAGGGCGCGCTGAACGCCTGCAGCCACGGCATGATGCGCGCGGGCTGCACCCCCGCCTCCTGCAGCTTGTCGTTGCGCCACCGCGCCATCCCGGCAGACTTGAACAGCACCTCGTACGGCATCAGGTCGGGCTTCCGCACGCCGGGCAGGTGCGTGGGAAAGTAGTGCGACGGGTACATCATGGGCAGGATGTGGTCGGCGATGGCGCTGATCGTCTCCCACTGCTGCCCGATGTTCACGTCGCTCCCCTCGTTGGGCGACAGGCCGAACACGTCCGCCGTCACCGTCACGCCCAGCGGATGCAGCCGTCGCCGCGCCTCCAGCAGGAACGCGGCGATGGCGTCGGTGCGGTCGCCCTTGGCCTTGGGGTGCACCTGCGCCGGAAGGCTCTTGTACGGCTCGGCGAAGCGCACGTAGTCGAACTGGATCTCGTCGAATCCCAGCTTCGCCACCTCTTCGGCGATGTCGAGGTTGTAGTCCCACACTTCCTCGTCCCACGGGCTCACCCAGGTGTTCCCCGCCTTGTCCACCCACAGGCCGCCGCTGGGGTTTTTGACCGACCAGTTCGGACGCGCCTTGGAAAGGATGGGATCCTTGAAGACGACGATGCGCGCGATCGTCCAGATGCCGTGCGCGTGCAGGGTGTCGGTGAACGCCTTGGGATTGCGTATGGTGATCTCGCTGTCCTCCGTCATCTCGTTCTGGAGGGCCAGGCTGCTCACGTAGTGCAGCCCGCGCTCGTCCTTGACGTCCACGACGAAGGCGTTGATCTCGGTCTGGTCGGCGATCTCGATCAGCCGCTTGCGGTGCACGCCGGACCCGGCCTTGTACGCGTTGACGTACAGCCCGCGGATGATCGGCGGCGCCTTGCCGCGCGGCGAGCGGGTGGCCTGCGGCTGGGTCGGCGCCGCGCTGTCGCCCTTGGCCACCTGCGCGCTGTCGCCCCCCGCATCCTTCTCTCCCGCCCCACCTCCGCCGCCGTCGCACGCGGCCAGAACGACCGCGAGCGGCACCATCGCGAGCCGGCGCACACTGATCATCGACATGCTTTTCTGAGCTTGATTGTGGACCTGGATGCGCCTGAACGCGCACCCTGCGGAGCGGCGGCAAGGTTCGCGCCGGGGGCAACGGACGGGGGCGGCGCCCACACCGTGGACGCCGCCCCCCGTCATCCCTGCCCGCAGCTGACGTCGGCCGCGGTTACCGCCCCGGCGTCCAGGCGTTGTTTCGCCGGTTCGCGTCGGGAAAGTACCGCAGCGGGTCGATCTCCACCCGCGTGACGGTGCCCGAGACGGGAATGGTCACCGTCTTCACACGCGTGGACGGGTTCAGCCACTGGTCGATGGTAATGGTGTGCGTCACCGTCTGCCCGCCGCTGGTCGTGACGACGATCTCCGCCGGCGCGGGCGCCTGGCCCACGTCGCGCACCGTCACCTGCACGCCGTTGGCGGTGGGCCGCACGTCGCTCAGCGCGTGGTCAAGCGTGACGGTGCGGTACCAGAACGGGTACCAGAACCAGTCCAGGTCCCGTCCCGCCACCCGTTCCATGGTGTTGAAGAAATCCCACGGATACGGGTGCTTGAACTGCCAGTCGCGCGAGTACTGCCGCATCCCCGCGAAGAACACAGAGTCGCCCAGCGTGCGCTGAAGGGAGCGCAGCAGCGTGCCCGGCTTGCTGTACGCCGACACCGCGAACGCCGGCCCGAACACCAGGTCGATGTGCCTCATCAGCGGCGCCTCGCCCTTGTCGCCGGCAATCTGCAGGTACGACTCGCGCGGGCCCTCGAACGGATCGTGGTTCGGGAAGAAGTCCCGGGTCGCGCGGTTCTCGTTGAAGGTGGTGAAGCCCTCGTCCATCCAGGCGAACGCGGCCTCGTCCTGGCCCACCATCATGGGGAACCACTCGTGCCCCACCTCGTGGGAGATCACCTCGTACAGCTCCAGGCGCTCCTCCGGCCGGCCGATGAACACCAGCATCGGGTACTCCATGCCGTACACCGGGCCCTCGGAGATGGTGATCTGCGGATACGCGTACGGAACCATCTCGCGGCTGAAGAACTCCGTGGCGTGCTCGCCGAACCGCGCCGACCCTTCCCAGTGCGGCGCGCCGGGGCGGTACAGCGAGTGGACCATCACGTCGCGCGTGCCGCCGTCCGGGGCGGGAATCTGCGCCCGCAGCGCGTCCCACTGGTAGCGGTTGGAGGTCGCCCAGGCAAAGTCGCGCACGTCGCGCGCGGTGAACCGCCACGTCACGCGGCCGTTCGTTCCCGGGGCGGTGCCCTGCCCCAGCTGGTTGCGGCGCAGGACGGTGACGGTGCTGTCGCTTCGCGCGGCAACCTCCAGCTGCCGCCGCACGTCGGCCGAAAGCACCTCCTGCGGGTTCTGCAACTCGCCCGTGGCGCCGATCAGGTACCCGGCGGGCAGGGTGAGCGTTACGTCGAAGTCGCCGTACTCCAGGTAGAACTCCCCCTCGCTGCGGTAGGGTGTCACGTCCTGCCCCTGCACGTCGTCGAACACGGCGATCTGCGGATACCACTGGGCGATCTGGAACACCCGGCCGCCGAGCGCGTCTTCCCACCCGGTGCGGGGCGCGCCCATGGGCGGCACCACGAAGGTCCACGCCACGTCGAAGATGGCGCTGTCGCCCGCGGCGATGGGCCGCGGCAGCAGCACGCGCGACAGGGTGCCCCCCGCCAGGTAGCCCACGCTGGCGCGCTGCTCCCGCTGGTTCGCCTCGTACTGGCTCTGGGTGAGCGGGCCCAGCGTGTCGCCGTTGAAGGAGAACGACGACAGCTGGATGCCGCCGGTGTTGAACGGGCTGCGCGGGCCGGTGAAGCCCTCGGTGAACAGGTTCTGGTACAGGTTGAAGCGAACCTCGGCCAGGGCCACGGGCGAGCGGTTGTGGTACACGATGCGCTCGCGCCCGGTCAGCCGCCTCGTCTCGGGATTCAGCTCCGCCTGGATGCTGTAGCGGACGCGCTGCTGCCAGTAGCGCTGCCCGGGGGCGCCGTTGGCGCTGCGAGTGCCGGCCTGCAGCGCGCGCTGGTACTCCTCCGGCACTTCCACGGTGCGCACGAAGGGGCGCCCCGCCGTGTCGAGCGCCGCGCCCTGCGGCAGCGGCGCGATGATGGGCTCTGATACGGGCGCGCAGGCACCCAGCACAAGCACGGCCAGCAGGGCCGTGCGGCTAACGATGGTTTGCAACGTATGAACTCCCGGTCTGATGTGCGGGACTGCGGGTATGTACACGCGGATCAAATCTCTTGCCACGAGCGAATTACGCTGGGCCCAGGAGCGAGGCGAGACGAAGATCGGGCGGGTGAACCCTCGCTGGATCAGCGGAAAGCCCAACATCCACCGGAAGCGCACCTGTCATCCCGACGGAGCGGCCACAGTGAACCTGCCCGCACGCCGTAGACGGTAGCGACCGAGGGATCCGCCACACAGTACGCGTTTCGCTCACGAGCGGCGGGAACACCGATGCAGGTCGTTTCTTTCACCACGACGAACGGAACGCCTTGGACACGGCACGAACACCGGATTGGCACATTCCAGGGTCACGGCGCGTCATGCGGAGTGTGTGGCGGATCCCTCAGTCGCTGCGGTCCGTCGTGGAGGCCTCAGGGCTCGCCGGGGCCGCTCCATCGGGATGACACTCGTGCTTCGGCGGGCGAGGCGGCGGGGTCGAACGCGCCGAACCCAGCCGAACCGCGATCGAATTCTCCCCTCTCCGCACGTAGTTTGTGCGGGGAGGGGACGGGGGAGGGGCAACCCTCAGGACCGCGGCTGCTCCTCAGCCCCGCGCGCCCATTCGGCGGCCGCGGCCAGGTCCGGCGGAAGGGGCGAATCGAAGCGCATCGCCTCGCCGGTGCGCGGGTGCGTAAAGCGCAGCTCCGTGGCGTGAAGGAACTGCCGCGGCGTGCGGCGAGCCAGCCCCGCCGCCCACGCCCGCTCCGGCCCGCCGAACCCCTTGTGCCGCTCCAGCCCATAGGTGCGGTCGCCCACCACCGGGTGCCCCAGGTGCAGCAGGTGCACGCGGATCTGGTGCGTGCGCCCCGTGTCCAGCTCCGCGCGCACCAGGTCTGCCGCGCGCCACCGCTCCAGGCGGATGAACCGCGTCCGCGCCGGCCGCCCGTCCTCCACCACCGCCATCTTCCTGCGGTCGGTGTGATGCCGGCCGATGGGCGCGTCCACCGGGATCACGTCCGCGGCCAGCCGCCCCCACGCCGCCGCGAGGTACGCGCGCCGGATCCGCCGCGCCTTGAGCTCGTCGGAAAGGGCGCGGTGCGCGTCGTCGTTCTTGGCCACCACCATCAGCCCCGACGTGTCCTTGTCCAGCCGGTGCACGATTCCCGGCCGCAGCACCCCGCCGATTCCCGACAGGTCGCGCACGGCGTGAAGCAGCGCGTTCACCAGCGTGCCCTGCGGGTTGCCGGGCGCGGGATGGACGACCAGGCCGGGAGGCTTGTCGATCACCAGCAGGTCGTCGTCCTGGTGGACGATGGCGAGGGGAATGTCCTGCGCGGCGAGCGGGGAGGGCGCGGGAGGGGGGATCAGCACCTGCACGCGGTCGCCAGGGACGGGGCGGTCGCGCTTCTTGGGGACGGCGCCGTTCAGCAGGACGCGGCCGTCCTCGATCAGCTGCGTGGCGCGGGAGCGCGAAAGGTCCAGCCGCGCCGCCAGCCAGCTGTCCAGCCGGTCGCCGGCCTCGTCGCCGGCCACCAGCTCGACGGCATCGTCAGGCAACGTCAGGTTTCTTCTCCATCTGCTGCTCCTCGCGCCAGAGCGAAACCGCCAGCATCAGCGCGCCCACCGTCACCCCGATGTCGGCCACGTTGAACACCGGCCAGCGCATGGTGCCGAAGCCGAAGTCGAAGAAGTCGATCACCCCGCGCGACGAGCGGACGCGGTCGATCAGGTTGCCGATGGCCCCGCCCGTCACCAGGGGGATTGCGACCAGCCGCATCTTGTCCGACCACGGCGTCGTGCGGTACATCATGTACAGCAGGACCGCCGCGGCCACGGGAAGGATGCTGAACGCAATGCGCGACCAGTCGCCCAGGTGCAGCCCGAAGGCCGCGCCGCGGTTGTAGATGTACGTCAGGCGAAAGAAGTCGCCGATCACCGGCACCGGGTCGTACAGCCGAAGGGTGCGCTGCACGATGATCTTGGTGACCTGGTCCAGCACCACCCACCCGATCACCAGCCCCAGGTACAGCGCCATCTTCCGCCGCGCCTCGTCGGCCGGCGTGCCCACGCTCGTCGTCGTCGCTTCCGCCATCATCCGTCCTGTTTCGGAACCCGGGCGATCCCCACCGTGCCGGTCACCCCGTCGAGATCCACCTCGCGGATCGCCTCGTATCCCTCGTTCGTCACCGACCCGCTCTCCACCGCCACGCCCAGCGTTTCGCGCGCCACGAACTCGCCCCACTCCCGCGCCACGTCCAGGATCTCTCCATCCCCGAAGATCCCCAGGCGGATGCGGTCGCTGAC
>NZ_DATBNB010000028.1 GCF_036554565.1 Longimicrobium sp.
ATCCGACTGCCTGACGGGTTGTCTTCCACGAGCCCGGTACTCGCCACGACTGCCGCACGCCACCGGGCGAGCGGCGTTCTTGCGCATCCGCCGCCGTTTGCGGCCTTCACGCGCGATCCCGTGGCGGCTGCCCCGTGGTTACTTCGTACACTTGTTGCGAGCGCCCGGCGGATGCCGGCGGCTTCGACTCCTTTCCCGTGCTCTGTCCAGGATTGAATTCGGATGCCTGATCGCCATTTGAAGCCCCTGAAGTCCGAATCGCTGCTTCCCCGCTTCACGCAGCTGCGCACGGAGGCCGGCGCCCCGCGCCCCCGCAAGACGCTCCTGGTGGAGTCGCTGGGCGAGCTGGAGTGCGCCATCGAGGAACTGCGTGTCACCGAAGAGGAGCTTCGGCAGCACCAGGGACTGCTCGCCGAGGCGTGGCAGGCGGCCGAGTCCACCAGCGAGTGGAACCGCGACCTGTTCGAGGGCGCGGCCGAGTGCATGCTGGCCACGGACCCGGACGGGCTGATCCGTGACGTGAACCGCGCGGCCGGCGTGCTGTTCGGCGTGCGCCCCGAGCACCTGCGCGGCAAGCCGCTGGCGGTGTTCGTTCCGGATGACCAGCGCCGCGAGTTCCGCATCCGCCTGGAGCGGGCCGGCAACACGGGCGAGCCGATGGAGTGGGAGATGGAGATCGCGGCGCGGGGCCAGGCGCCCCGCTGGGTGGAGGCGCGCGTGGCGCCCTTTGCCCCGCGCACCGCGGCGGGCGGGCTGCACTGGACGCTTCGCGACGTCACGTCGCGCCGCGCCGCCGACCAGTCGCGCGCCGAGGCGGTGGAAACGCTGAGGCTGGCCCTGAACGCCTCCGACCGCGCGGCCGTGCTGCTGGACGTAGATGGCACGGTGATGCTGTGGACCCCCGCCGCCGAGAGCCTGCTGGGATGGATGGAGGCCGAGGTGGCCGGCGCCCGCGTGCCCGCCTTCGACGAGTTCGCCGAGCGGGTGATCGACCGCGTGGCGGCGCAGAAGACCGAGGGCACCCGGGTGCCGGTGCGGGCCCGGACGAAGGACGGCGCCGAGCTGGACCTGGAGGTGAAGGTGTCGCCGCTGGCGGGCGCGGCGGGAACGGCGCGCGGCACGGTGCTTCACCTGGCCCCCGCCGGTGCCGCGGACGAGGAGATCGTGCCGGCCGCCGCGGCAGCGGCCCCGGAGGCGCAGGCCGCGCAGCTGGTGCCCGGGCAGCGGTCCGCGTGGAGCGAGGCCGAGGCGCGCCGGGTGCTACTGTCGGTTCCGCAGGGCGGCGACCTGGTGGAGGCGCTGCGGCAGGGGATCGCCGCCGGCGTGTACCTGGGCCACCTGCGCCCGGGCGACCGCCTGCCCAGCATCCGCGAGGTCACGCGGCACACCGGGCACGACCACCGCTACGTGTCGGCCGCGTACCGCCGCCTGGCCACGGAGGGCGTGGTGGAAATCCGGACCCGCCACGGCGTCGTGGTGGGGAGCGGACCGCAGCCCGCCGAGGCGCCGGAGAACGAGACGGCGGCGTGGCTCGCTGGCGTGATCGGCCAGGCCGCCGAGGTGCAGGTGAAGGTGCCGCACCTGCCGGACCTGGTGCGCAAGTGGACGGCCGCCGCCGCGGTGCGCTGCCTGTGCGTGGACGGCACCGAGGACGGCCTGGCCTCGCTCACCGCCGAGCTGGGCGGCCAGTGGGGCTTCGAAACCCGCCGGCTGAACGCGGCCGACGGACCCCGCCGCGACGACCTGCTGACGGCGCTGCGCGAGGCCGACCTGGTGGTGACGACGCCCTTTCACGTGGCTTCGGTAGAGTCTGCCGCGCGCGCCGCCGGGGTGCCGGTGGTGGTGCTGGAGGCCAGCCACGAGATCGTCGCCGCCGCCGAAGACCGGCTGCGCGAGGGTCCGCTGACGGCCGTGGTGGTAGACCCGCGCTACGGCGAGCGGCTGAAGTGCATGGCGGGCGGCGAGCGCCTGAACGTGGTGCTGGCCGACGACACGGCGGCGGTGGAGGCCCTGGACGCGGCCGAGCCCGTGCTGCTGACCCGCGCCGCGCAGCAGAAGGTGAAGCGATCGATGCGGCTGCTGGCGCCGGTGTCGCCCTCCTTCTCCTCGTCGCGCGCGGGCGACCTGGCCGCGGTGCTCATCCGCCGCAACCTGTCGGCGCTGCGGAACGGCGGCTGACCGCGGTCACGAGGGTAGACGAGGAGGCCGGCCCCGCAGCGCGGGGCCGGCCTCTTTGCATGCGTGTGTGCCCCTCTCGGAGTCCCGCCCGGCCCAGACTGCGCGTTTCGATCGGGGCCCCGCGCATGCCGCGGCCGCCCCCCATCCCCAGCCCTTCCCCCGCAAACTGCGCGGGGGAAGGGAGCCAGCCCGATGCGCGCCCCGAATGTCCCGCCACACCACAGCCTGTCATCCGGAGCTCCACACCTCCCGTCACACCACGGCGCTTGTGAGTGGCCTCAGGGGGGCGTCGAATCGCGGGCACGAATGGCCTCCTCGATTCGACGCCGGAACTCTGCTCTCCGGCGCTCTCCCTCGTCATGGGTGATGCCCATGAGGCGCCACGCTCGTTCGGCGCAACTGTCGGAAACCAACGAGAGAAGGTCCAGCAAGTCGCCATCATAGCTGCGATGACTCTTGTATTCTGAGGCTCGGAGCTCTGCCGGGGTGGCGTCCTCAAAACCTTTCGGATCGGGGAAAGCATTCCAGAGCAACCCTTCGCTGCGGGCTTCGTCAGGCGGCAGGATGATCGAGAATGCCGCTATCCATTCGTCGTCAGTGAAAGTCTTCTCGTCGCGGATTGGCATAGCAGGTCGCCGCAGATTCGTGTTCGGCAGATTCCGGATCCTACTTGATTCCCGGCGCTCTGACGCGCCATTCTTTCCTACCGCCGACAGGAGCGAACCATAGCGACCGCCACGCTCCGCGTCCGGCCCCCGACAGCCGGAGCAGGCCGCATCCCGCGTTCCCCGTGACGATTTGGCCGCGCCAACACGCCAGGCAGGTGAGTCAGCCGGCTCCACCAGGCCAGTAAGCCACAACGCAAAGAGCCCAGCCGCTGGAGAACCATGATGGTCCAACCGGCACACGGTAGCCCGACCGCGATAGTGCAAGCCGCTGTTACAGCGCTGGAAACCGGCCGCTGGGCCGATTTGCTGGCCCTGGTCCCGCAGGAGGCCGTCCAGAGACTCCGCGACACTTACTTGCCAAGGCTCATCGAGTCTGAAACACTGTCCGCCCCCACCGCTGAGGAACACATGGCAGCGCAGCCGTGGCTTCCTCGTGAGGTGGCGGCGTACTATGCAGAGCCGGAGCAACGCCACATTGCGGCGGGGTTGCCTGCCATGCGTGCGGAATGGGGAGTTTCTTCGTCGTTTCGGGAGCTGGAAGCACTCTCACCAGCGGAGTTCTTCGTCCGATATCTGTCTGCGTCGAGCCCAGCCGCGAAGCTGCGCGCGGCGATGGCGGTCAGTCCCAAACCGCCCGCAGACCCGGCAGGGGTTCTCCGCCAAGAAATTGCCCCTAAGATCATTGTACTTGGCGAGGTGCGCGAAGGATCGAGACACGCGCATGTCCTGTATCGCCAACTAAACGAGCCGAATGAGGTGTATGACCCCGAGAGTCCGGGGGGCCACGTCAGGACTACACAGGTGGATTACGCGGAAGGGCGTTGGTGGCTGCGATTGGATCACACCCTGGTTGATCCACAAGGATGGTTGATGGTGTGGGGGCCTGACGATTCCGACTCCGGTCAAGCGGAAGAGTAGCGGGCGGAAAGATGGTCCATTTCTCTGGCGGCGGGCGCATGGGGGCTTGTCCCGGCCCCGGGGGGTAGCCGGGGAATGCGCGGGAGCAGTGGAAACGCCCCGCCGTCCGCCAGCCGCGATGAACCGAGGCCCACATTTCCGTGCCGCTGCCGCGCCCAAGCTGAGAGGCGTCCGCGGCTGGATCCCACGGCGCGCAAAGCGTGGCGCACGGGCGAGTCCGGTGCGCTCGCGCCTCTGGATGACACTCTCTGCTGCGCTCCCCGTAGTGCTCCTCCCTACCGCATCAGCATCGACCGCCGTTCACGTGCCCCAGCCGCGCGGCTTCCGCGACAGCAGCCGGCCAGCGACCGTGAAGCCCACGCCCGCCACCGCCAGGAACGCCCAGTCGTACGCCGGGATGTGCGAGGGAAGGTCGCGGACGTGATGCAGGTTCAGCAGGTGGTGGTCGATGATGCCCTCCACCAGGTTGAACAGCCCCCATCCCATCAGCATCTGCCCGGCAAAGACGCGGCGGGTGGGCAGCGTGCGCGCCGCCGCCGCGCCGTACAGCATCCACACGCCCACGAAGGTGATCAGCCACGTCCCAGCGTGGAACAGCCCGTCCCACACCATGTTGCGCTGCATCGCCTCCATCGTCGCGGGCGGCAGCACGGCCGATCCCATGTTGTGCCAGTGAAGGACCTGGTGCAGCACGATGCCGTCCACGAATCCGCCCATCCCGATCCCGATCACCACGCCGGCCCGCGACGTCCGCTCGCCCAGCAGGTTCCTCATCGATCCCGCTTCCCGTTATGTTTCCCGTCGCCCGAGCCCTTCGCCGGAACGTACGGGGCAACGGGTGTGCCCGGACCCCGCCGGACGCGTCCGCCGCGAGGGCTCGTGTCCTCCCCGCGGGACGCGTTCGTCCCGGCCCGTGTACGATGCCCGCTTTCCGCGCGCACTCCCCCGGGGAGCCAACGGAGTGCCGCGCATCGGCTTAGGCGTTTTCGGCGGCGCGGTGCGGCGGTTGCCCTTGCAAACGTGCGGGCGCCCCGCTGAAACCCGCCGGTGTCCCGGCCCGTACCCGCCTCGTCAACCCGACCGCACTTTCGGAGATCATTCCATGCTCCTCGCCACCGTCCTGGGCGCGCTGCTCCAGGGCACACCCGCCGCCGCGCCCGCACCGGCACCGCGCGACACCTCGGCCGCGTACGCCGACGCCGGCACCCGCACGCTGGTCACCGCCGCCCGCGAGCGCCGCGCCCGCGTGGAACGCACCATCGACGCGTACAGCGTTACCGCCCGCGAGCGCATGCACGCGTCCGTCGAGGCGCTCAGCCGGAACCGCACGCTGTTCGGCAAGGAAACCGCCGTGCGCATCGACTGGCGCCGCGAGGGGCAGAGCAGCGTCCGCGTTCTGGGCGCGCGCGAAGCCTCGCCGAGCACCAGCAGCGGCATCAGCCTTCCCGAAGACCTGCTGAGCGAGGCGGCCGACCCGGCGTTCGACCCGGACCGCCTGCAGCTGAGCCTGTTCAGCTTCGGCGGCACCGCGCAGGTGAGCAGGGATGAGAAGAAGGACAGCACGGAGTCGAATGACAGAGAGGTGTCGATCAACGTCGACATGACGCCCATCGACCCGCTCTCGCAGGGAAGCGAGCGGCACTACCGCTTCCGCTCGGGCGACACCACCACCATCCGCATGCAGGATGGCGGGCAGCTGCGGATGATCCAGCTGGAGGTGATCCCCCGCCGCCGCGAGTTCCGGCTGCTGCGGGGCACGCTGTGGATCGACGCGGCCACCGGCGGCGTGGTGCGCAGCGTGATGACCACCGCGCGCCCGTTCGACCTGCGGGAAGACGCGGAAGACATCCCGGCCGTCGTTACCGCCGCCGGCCCGGTGCGCTTCGCCATCCGCTACGTGACGGTGGAGTACGCGCTGTGGCAGAACCGGTTCTGGCTTCCGCGCCTGACGGCGGTGGACGGCCAGATGAGCATGGGAATGCTCGCGGGGCTGCCGGTGCGCTTCGAGCGCAGCTATTCCGACTACGAGGTCACCGCCTCGCCCGTGCCGGAAAGCGCGCCCCGCACCGCCCGGGCGGAGACCGACACCGCCGTGGTGCGCGCCTGCACCGACGAGGCCGAGGCCACGCCCGGGCTGTCGTGCCACTGCAGCAACGGCGGGTGCCGCGTGTGGCGGGTAGAGGTGCCCACGGACACGGCGGCGCTGCTGGCCAGCGCCGACCTGCCGGAGCCGCTTGCGGAGGGTGCGGGCAAGCTGATCACGGGCGAAGAGGTAGAGTCGCTGGCCCGCGTGCTCACTCCGCGGCTGGGCGACCTGGCGCCGGAGATGGACGTCAGCCTGCTGAGCGTGCGGAACATGCGCTTCAACCGGGTCGAGGGGCTGTCGCTGGGCGCCGCCGCGGAGGTGACATACGGGCCGCTCCGCGCCGATGGCATGGTGCGCCTGGGGCTGGCGGACCTGGAGCCCAACGTGGAGCTGGGCATCGCACGGCAAACGATGTTCTGGCGCACGCGGCTGGCCGGCTACCGGCGGCTGACCCCGTTCGACCGCGAGTCGCGCGCGCTGGGCTTCGGCGCGTCGGTGGCGGCGCTGCTGCTGGGGCGCGACGAGGCCGACTACTTCCGCGCCACGGGGGCCGAGATCACGGGCGAGCCGCTGCGGGCCGCCCGGTGGACGTACGCGTGGCGGCTGTTCGGCGAGCACCAGCACGGGGTGAGCAAGAACACCGACCTGTCGCTGGCGCGCGTGTGGGAGGGGAGCGACGTCTTCCGCTCCAACCGCCCCGCCGACCGCGCCGACCAGGCCGGTGCCGGGGTGACGCTGCGCCGCGAGTTCGGCACCGACCGCTCGCCCGTGCAGCTGCTTACCGCCGTCGGTGCCGAGGGGCAGACCGGCACCTTCGACTACGGCCGCGGATCGGTGTTCGCGCGGATGACGGCGCCGTTCACCAGCCGCCTGGCGTTCGCGCTGGAAGGCGCCGCGGGCACCACTACGGGCGACGTGCCCATCCAGGGCGAGTGGTACGTGGGCGGCACGCAGAGCGTGCGCGGCTACGAGGGTGCGCTGCAGGGGGGGACGGCCTTCTGGCGCGCCCGCGCCGAGCTGGCGACGCCCACGCCCGCCGCGCGCCTCGTGGTCTTCGGCGACGCGGCGTGGGCGGGCCCGCGCGGCGCGTGGTCCCGCGACCCGCGGCTGCTTTCGGCCGGCGTGGGCGCCAGCTTCCTGGACGGGCTGGTTCGCATGGACCTGTCGCGCGCCCTGCGCAGTCCCACCGGCTGGCGGCTGGACCTGTACCTGGACGCCGCGCTGTAGGACCGTCGGACGGATCGGCACGAAACCGGAACGGGCGCCCGCACGGGCGCCCGTTCCTGTCTCCCGAGACGCCGCGTCTGCGGACGCCCACGCCCCAAGGCCTGTCATCCTGAGCCCCAGGCGCACCGAGCCGGCCCGCAAACCAGTCCACGCGGGGCGAAGGATCCAGCCGCGGACACGTACAAGCTCGGGCGCGGCAGCGGTCACGAAGGCCGAGGCCTCGGCTGCCGTGGGGCCCTCACCCGTCCTCGCTTAGGCTCGTCCACCCTCTCCCACAAACAGCGTGGGAGAGGGGGTACACTTCGGGGTGCGGTGCGGCGATGAGCATGGGGGCGAGGGCCGGGGCGCGCTGGGGCGACTGAAGTCGCGGCAACAACGGCCCAAAGTCCGCCTTCGCGGACTGCATGCGCAGCCAAGTGCGCACGGCCGGGCCGAGCGTGGTCCAGGTCTCCCCCTGCACGCGCGCGAACGCTCGATGCGCTTCGCCGCCGGAGAGACCGAGGCCTCGGCTGCGGTGACCGCTGCCGCGCCCGACCATCGTGGCATCCGCGGCAAGATCCTTCGGCCCGCGAGGGGTGGTGCTACGGGCAAGTGCGGTGCGCCTGGGCCTCTGGATGACAGATCGCGGCCAGGGGTGGGGATGGGGGGCGCCGGCCCGCGCCCCCCGCCTGCCGAAGCGCACACGAATTCTCCCTTTCCCCCGCTTGCGGGGGAGAGGGCCGGGGAGAGAGGGCCGCCCGGGGCCCGCGCCGAACCCATCGACACGCTCCCCAAACCTGTGAGCGTCCACCCTATACCCGTGGACGTGACGAAAAGAGGACCGCCCTCACCAGGCGGTCCTCCTCGATCCCTCCCCGAAGTCGATCTCCTACTCCGCGTCCGACCCCTTCCTGAGCGGATGCCCCATCGGCAGCTGCATCCCCAGCATGGGCGGCGGCAGCGCGCTCAGGCGGCGCAGGAACGCGGCGTACGACTCGTTGTTGCGCGCCAGCTCCCGCTCCAGCGGCGTGGCCATCACCTCCCGGATGTGCGCGCGGGTGGCATCCATCCGCGCGGCCGTCGCTGGGTGCGTGCTGAACCATGAGTCCGCCGCCGCCATGGCCTGCGGGTCCTGCGCCTCCTCCTCCAGCAGCGCGCTGAACAGGCTGAGCATTCCCCGCGGGTCCACCCCGGTGGCCACCAGGTAGTTCACCGCCAGCCGGTCGGCCTCGGCCTCGTCGGCGCGCGAGTGGCTGCTGGCCCACAGCTCGCCCCCCAGCCGCAGCGCCTCCTGGTCCAGCAGGGGCTCGCGGTCCAGCACCAGCTGGTACATGACGGCAGCCACCGACCGCGTGCGCATGTGGCGCTGCAGGTTCTCGGCGCCGTGCCGGGCGGCCACGTGCCCGATTTCGTGCGCCAGGATCCCCGCCAGCTCCGACACGTTGCCGGTGCGCTCGATGAGCCCGCGGTTCACGTAGATGTGCCCGCCGGGAAGCGCAAAGGCGTTGATGCCCGGCGTGTTGACGATGTAGAAGTGGTACTGCAGCTCCGGCCGGGCGCTGCGCCGGGCGATCAGCCGGCCCAGGTCGTTCACGTACAGGTTCAGCGGAACGTCGCGCACCAGCGGCACCTGCGAGTTCACCTGCGAGGCGATCTGCTCGCCGATGGCGATCTCGCGGTTCTCGTTGATGCACCCGGCCAACGGCAGCGCCACGAGGCACGCCAGCAGCCCGGCACGAAAGGGCCGGCCCGCAAGCCGGCCCCGCCGCGGCGTGCCCCCCGTCATCAGCGCCCGCGTCGGTCCTGCGGGACCGGCTGCAGGGCGGCTACGCGGGCCTTGAAGCTCTGGTATGCGCGGGTGTCGGTGCTCAGGTTGCTTCCCTGCGCGCCGGGCGTCTGCTGGATGATCGCCTGCGTGGCCGCCACCCGCTCCTGCGTGGTCGGGTGGGTGCTGAACCACTGCTCCACGCGGCTGGGGTTGCGCTGCTGCATGGCCAGCAGCTTCTGGAAGAAGCTGGGCAGCCCCGACGGGTTGATGCCGCTGCGCACCAGGTAGCCCACGGCCACCGCGTCAGCCTCGCGCTCGGCCTGGCGCCCGTAGCTGGCGAACACCGCGCCGCCGCCCAGCTGAATGCCGGCCTGCTCGATGCCCGAGGGCTGGCGGCCCAGCAGCACGCCGTACACCACGGAGAGGGCGGTGTTGGCGTTGGACGCCTTCTGCATCTGCTCGATGCCGTGCCGCTCGGCCACATGCCCGATCTCGTGGGCCAGCACGCCGGCCAGCTCGGCCAGGTTGTCGGTGCGCTCGATCAGCCCCCGGTTGATGTAGATGTGCCCGCCGGGGATGGCGAAGGCGTTGACAACGTCGGAGTTCACGACGTAGAAGTTGTACCGGATGCCGCGCTGGTCGGCGCCGGCCGCGATCTGCCGGCCCAGCTGGTTGACGAACTGGTTGGTCGCCGCGTCGTTCACCAGCGGAAGCTGCTGGTTGATCTGGCGCGAGTAGTCGGCGCCCATCGCAACTTCCTGCTGCGTAGACACCTGCGGAGCGCAGCCGGCCGCGGTGCCGGCCCCGGCCATGCACACTGCCACGGCGGCGTGCCGCAGCGGGCGCGTAAGTGCAAGCGACATTTGATTCTCCATGCTGACGGTTGAAGCTTTGGGCCCGATGGAAAGGCAAAACGCGGACCATGCCTGGCGCCCGCGGCGGGGCGCGTGCTGAGCCGCCGCGAAGAGCGGCTCCTGCGCTCGCTGCGCCAGCGAAAGCACCGCGAAGCCGAGGGGCTTTTCGTGGCCGAGGGGGTGCGCGCGGTGGAAGACCTGCTGCTGCACTCCCCCCTCGCGGTACGGTTCGCGGCCGCGTCGTCCTCGCTGGGCGACACCCCGCGGGGACAGTCGCTGGCGGACGCCATCCACAAGCGGGGCATCGACTTGCGTGAGGTGGGCGACGCCGCCCTGCGCGAGCTCGCCGGCACCGAGACGCCCCAGGGCATCCTGGCCGTCGCCGAGATTCCGCCCGGGGGCCTCGGCCGCATCCGCGTTTCCGGCCGCACGGTGGTGCTGGTGCTGGACGCCGTGCAGGACCCCGGCAACTTCGGCACGCTGGCCCGCACGGCCGAGGCGCTGGGCGCGGCCGGCGTGGTGGCGCTCACGGGGACGGTGGACCCG
>NZ_DATBNB010000029.1 GCF_036554565.1 Longimicrobium sp.
CCTGGCCGCGCTGGTGGCCCCGGCGCCCGCGCCCGGCGCCGACGCCGCCCCGGAGCACGTGACCGCGCGGCACTGGGAGGTGCACCGGGCGCTGCTGCGCGGCGACGTGGCCCCGGCGCCGGTGGGCGTCGTGTTCGACTCGGCAGACGACGTGCGGGCGTTCCTGGCCGAGTCGCACGCGGCGCTGCACGGCGCGCTGGAGCGGGTGGCGGGGCGGTGGGAGTTCCGCCTTCACGTGGGAGTGACGGAGCAGGGGCTCGCCCGGCAGATGGCGCTGGACCTGTCGACGCACATCTACGCCGAGCTGCGCCGCATCTCGGCCGGCGCGATGACGTTGGCGCCGGCCGCGGGCGGGGTGCTGAGCGCGGCGTTCCTGGTAGAGCGCTCGGCGTCAGTCGCGTTCCAGGACCGCGCGGAGGTGCTGGGGCACCTGAACGGCGCGCTGGCTCTGGACCTGACCGGCCCCTGGCCCGCGTACGACTTCGTGCACATGCACGCTGTGACGCCGAGTGCGTGAGTGCGTGAGTGCGTGAGTGCGGGAATCTGCGGGAATCTGCGGGAATCTGCGGGAATCTGCGGGAATCTGCGGGAATCTGCGGGAATCTGCGGGAATCGCGATCTGGACACGGGAACCACCGACGAGCCTGTCATCCTGAGGCCCAGGCGCACCGAACTCGCCCGTAGCAGACACTTCGCGGGCCGAAGGATCTAGCCGCGGATACGTACGAGTCAGGGCGCGACAGCGGTCTCCGTAGCCGAGGCCTCGGCTGCCGTGGGGCCCTCACCCGGCCGCGCTGACACGCGTGCCACCCTCTCCCGCAAGCGGGAGAGGGTGTACACTTCGGGGTCGAGGTGTGGTGGAAGGCAGGCCCGGCGCTCGGGCTGGCGCCCCCCATCCCCAACCCTTCCCCCGCAAACTGCGCGGGGGAAGGAAGCCAGCCGAGTGCGGGAACCCAGCCGAGCCGCACTCGAATTCTCCCTTTCCCCTGCGAAGCGGGGGAGAGGGCCGGGGAGAGGGGGCTCCCGCCGCATGCGAGGCACCCGACCCCACCGGCACGAAGTTCCCCCCTCTCCCGCGCAGTTTGCGGGGGAGGGGCCGGGGGGGGGGCCACCCGCGGCATGCACCGGCAGCCAGCCCCATCCGGCACGAAGTTCCCCCTCTCCCGCGCAGTATGCGGGGAAGGGGCCTGGGGAGGGGGAACCACCACACCACCGAGAGCCGAATGAAGCTGGACTTCGAGATCGTCGAGCTGAACACAAAGCACGCATTCAACATCGCGCGCGAAAAGGCGCCGCCCTCGCGCCGGCTCGTCTGGGTGCGCATCCGCGACGAGGACGGCGTCGAAGGCTGGGGCGAAGCGTCGCCCCAGCCGTTCTACGGCGAGACCGCGGATACGGTGCTCGCCGTCCTGCCGCGCCTGGCCGGCGCGCTGCAATCCGCGTCCGGCGGCGATCCGTTCGCGCTGGAAACGATCGACGAGGCGCTTCACCACGCGCTGGCCCACCACGGCTCGGCGCGCGTGGCCATCTCGTGCGCGCTACACGATCTCATCGGCAAGAAGCTGGGCGTGCCCGTGTGGAAGCTGTGGGGGCTGAACCCCGCGTCCGCGCCCAGGTCGTCGTTCACCATCGGCATCGACGAGCTCGACGTGATGCGCACCAAGGTGCGCGAGGCGGCTGGCTATCCCATCCTCAAGATCAAGGTGGGCACGCCGCGCGACCGCGAGATCCTGGCGATGATCCGCGAAGAGGCGCCGGATGCGGTGATCCGCGTGGACGCCAACACGGGCTGGACGGCCAAGCAGACCATCGCCGCCATGCCCATGCTGCAGGAGTTCGGCGTGGAGTTCGTGGAGCAGCCGCTCCCCGCGCACGACCTGGCCGGCCTGAAGCTGGTGCGCGAGAACTCGCCGCTGCCCATCATCGCCGACGAGTCGGTGGAAACCGCGGCGGACGTGGCGAAGCTGGCCGGCGTAGTGGACGGCGTGAACATCAAGCTGTCCAAGTGCGGCAGCCTGCGCGAGGCCATCCGCATCGTCCACGCGGCGCGCGCGCATGGGATGAGCGTGATGCTGGGCTGCATGATCGAGTCGACCTTGGGCATCGCCGCCGCCATACAGCTCACGCCACTGGTGGACTACGTGGATCTGGATGGCGCCGCGCTCCTCGCAGCGGATCCCTTCCGCGGGCCGGGGCTGGAGGCGGACGGAACCCTGCGCTTCAATCGGGAGCCGGGTCTGGGCGTAACGCGGGCGGAGTAAGGTTCGCGCCGAGGGTCGGTGCCGTGGCTGAAGGTGGGGGGTAGGCGGGACGGCGCAAACGGGATTACCTTTCGGGTCACCCAGTTCACGCCGTTGCGCGAACAATTGCTGTCCCCCCAATCGGAATCCCGGCAGATGCGTAAGATCAAGCTCGACCTGAACGACCTCCAGGTGGCGTCGTTCGCGACCATGAGCCCGGACGCGGGCGGCGGAACGGTGCTGGCCAACGCGAAAACGGACGCGGTGGCCACGGAATGCTGCGAAACGTACGCGCCCTACGTCTGCGCCTCGGCAGACGACGGCTGCCCGACCGCGGGGCACGCGTGGACGTACTGCAATCCGGAATGCGAGACGGACCCGTCGGTCTGTCCGTTGTAAGCCGAAGCGTCGGAGCCGTCCGAGCCCCGTCCGGCGACGCGTCAGCGGCGCCGGACGGGGCTTTCCGTTGCGGTCACTCGCTCCCGTCCCGGGCTGAGCTTCCTGGGCCGAGCCGGGGCCCTCGCGACGGGAACCCGCGCGGCACAGATTGTCGTTGTTGCCGACCGTACTCTGCACCCTGTTCCCTGTGCCCTGAGCTTGTTCGTCGAAGTCGCACTGCCGCTTCCCCTTCCGCGCACCTTCACGTACGCGGTTCCGCCCGAGCTGCGCGATGCCGCGCGGCCGGGCGCGCGCGTGCTGGTGCCGTTCGCCAACAAGGAAAAGATCGGCTGGATCGACCGCGTGGCCGACGAGCCGCAGCGCGGGAACCGGATCAAGCCCGTCACCGCCATCCTCGACACGACACCGTCCGCCACGCCCACCGTCCTGCGCCTCAGCCGCTGGATCGCCGAGTACTACCTGGCGCCCCTGGGCCAGGTGCTCCGCACCGCACTCCCCGCCGGCCTCGCCGATTCCTCCACGGACTTCATCGTCCTGGCCAGCGACCCGGGTGACGAGGGGCTGACGCAGCATGAGGCGAAGCTGGTCGACTTCCTCCGCGGGCGCGAAGGGCCGCAGCCCGTCGCGCGCGTCCGCCGCGAACTCGGCGAGCGTGCGTCGTGGCCCATCATCCGCCGGCTGGAAGAGCAGGGGATCCTCCGCGTGGAAACCGAGGCCCCCCGCGAGCAGCCGCCGGTCCGCACCCGGCGGATGCTGGCGATCGCCCAGGTCCTGCCGACGCTGCTGGCCCGCGAAGAGGCGTTCGGCAGGGCCAAGCGCCAGCGCGAGGCGTACGAGGTGATCGAAGGGCTGGGCGGGCGGGTGGAGGCGGCGCACCTGACCGGACAGATGGGATTCACCACCGAGATCGTCCGGCAGCTGGTGAAGAAGGAGCTGCTCGCGGTCGAGGAAGAGGAGGTCTCCCGCGATCCCTACGCGCAGATCCCGGATGGCATCGCCCCGCGGCTGAAGCCGACGGAAGCGCAGGCCGGCGTGATCGTGCACCTGCAGCACGCATCCCGAACCGCCACGCCGGGAACGTTCCTGCTACGCGGGGTGACCGGATCGGGGAAGACGCTCGTGTACATCGAGCTGCTGCGCGAGGTGGTGGATCGCCAGGGGAAGACCGCGATCGTCCTGGTGCCCGAGATCGCGCTGACGCCGCAGACGGTGGGGCGCTTCAAGGCCGTGTTCGGCGACCGCGTGGCCGTTCTCCACTCCGCCCTTTCCGACGGCGAGCGGTACGACGAGTGGCGCTCGCTGCGCTCCGGCGAAAAGCGGATCGTCGTCGGCGCGCGCTCCGCCGTGTTCGCGCCGATGGAAAACGTAGGCGCGATCATCGTCGACGAGGAGCACGAGGGCTCGTACAAGCAGGGCGAGGCGCCGCGGTACCACGCCCGCGAGGTGGCCGTCGTCCGCGCGGCCATCGAGGGCGCCGTCTGCCTGCTGGGCTCGGCCACCCCGGCGCTGGAAAGCTGGGCGAATGCGAAGGCCGGCAAGTACACGCTGCTGGAGCTTCCCCATCGCGTGGGCGGGCAGCCGCTGCCGCCCATCCGCATCGTCGACCTGCGCAAGGAGCGCGAAAAGATCAAGAAGACCACGGGCCCCCTGCAGGAGCCGTCACCCGTGGTCGTTTCCGACATCCTGGCGGAGGCCGTCCGCGAGCGCATCCGCAAGCAGGAGCAGACCATCCTGCTGCTCAACAGGCGCGGGTACGCCACCTTCGTGCAGTGCCGCGAGTGCGGGCTGGTGTGGCACTGCCCGCACTGCAACGTGTCGCTGACCTACCACCGCAAGCGCCACCGGCTGACCTGCCACTACTGCCTTCACGAGGAGCCCGCGCCCAAGCACTGCCCGTCGTGCGGGTCGGACGAGCTCAGCTTCAAGGGCGTGGGAACGGAGCAGGTGGAGCGCGCAGTGGAGGAGGCGTTCCCCTCGGCCCGCATCGCGCGAATGGACGTGGACACCACCGGCGGAAAGTGGGCGCACCACGACATCCTGGGACGGGTGGAACGGGGCGAGGTCGACATCCTGCTGGGCACGCAGATGATCGCCAAGGGGCTCGACTTTCCGAACGTCACCCTGGTCGGCGTGATCAACGCCGACACGGGGATCAACCTTCCCGACTTTCGCGCCACCGAGCGCACCTTCCAGCTGCTCACGCAGGTGGCGGGACGCGCCGGACGCGGACCCAAGGGCGGCGAGGTCTTCATCCAGACGGCGCTGCCCAACCACTACGCCATCATCTCCGCCACGGAGCACGACTTCGTGGGCTTCGCCGAAAAGGAGTTCGACACCCGCCGCGACCCCGCCTACCCGCCCTTCTCTCGGCTGATCAACGTCGTCGTCAGCGGGGTGGACGAGCAGCTCACGCAGGAGGCCGCCGTCGCCGCCGCCGACTGGATGTCCGGCCTGCTCACCGCGCGCAAGGTGGCGGATGTGGTTCTCGTCGGCCCGGCGCCGTGCCCCATCGACCGCATCCGCACGCGCTGGCGCTGGCACTTCATCCTGCGCTCTCCCAACGCCAGGGTGCTGGGACAGGTCGGGCGCTACTTCTACGAGAAGTACCGGATTCCCGCCAACAAGGCCGACCTTCGCATCGCGCTGGACCGCGATCCCGTCGCGCTGCTGTAACGCGGTTTTGCGTCGCGTCCCGCAACTATTTGAGGCTCTTCGGGTTACGGAGGATGGGCGCGGAACATGGCTCATCCGAGGCGATTCGTGTTCACGATGGCGGCTTCCACAACAT
>NZ_DATBNB010000030.1 GCF_036554565.1 Longimicrobium sp.
AGCCCTTCCCCCGCAAACTGCGCGGGGGAAGGGAGCCAGTAGAGTGCGCGGGGCCAGCCGTAGCGCAGTCGAATTCTCCTCTCCCCCATGGGGTTTATGGGGGAGAGGCCGGGAGAGGGGGGCGGCCAGGGCCATGCGCCGGGTTTGCCGAAGCGCACCTCTCGTCGCCTGCGTTCCGGTCCAGCGCACGAGCCCAGCCGCAGCGCAATTCAGGTCTCCCCCTCCCCTGCGCAGCGGCGGACGGGGGCCGGGGGGAGGGGGCTCCCGCGGCATGCGAGGCAGCCAGTCGGCGCGGATCGACGTGCTCCCCTCTCCCGGCGCAGTTTGCCGGGGGAGGGGCGGGGGAGGGGCCAGTTTGCGGGGGAGGGGCCGGGGGAGGGGCCGGGGGAGGGGGAACCCGTCGCACCAATGTTGCGTGCGCATCCGGGCCCGAACCGTTATTCTACCGGGCCGGCCCGGAGCCACCGAACCAGAAGGCGCGCATTGACGGTTGACGACCTGCTGCGCTCCAAGCGCGAATCGCTTGCGCTGGAGCTCCTGACCGACGAACGCGGGCTGTCGCGCACCATCCACACCCCCGACATCAGCTCGCCGGGGCTGGTGCTCACCGGCTACACCGAGCGGTTTCCCGCCGAGCGCATGCAGGTGCTGGGCGAAACCGAGGTCGCTTTCCTGGAATCGCTGGACGAAGACCGCCGCCGCGCCGCGCTCGAGGTGTTCCTGGCGTTCGACATTCCGGTCGTCTTCGTCACCAAGGGGCAGACGCCGCCGCCGCCGCTGCTGGAGCTGGCCAACCAGACGGGCACACCCGTCATCCGCTCGGCGCTCAAGACCGCCGACTTCTACACCCGCATCAAGCCCTTCCTGGAAGAGCGGTTCGCGCCCCGGACCACCCTCCACGGATCGCTGGCCGACGTGTACGGGGTAGGACTGCTGTTCGTGGGCAAGAGCGGCATCGGCAAGAGCGAGACGGTGCTGGACCTGGTGGAGCGCGGGCACCGGCTCGTCGCCGACGACCTGGTGATGATCACGCGGCGCGGGCACGAGGTGCTGATCGGCAAGGGGCACGACCTGCAGCGGCACCACATGGAAATCCGCGGGGTAGGGATCATCGACATCCGCACCATGTTCGGCATCCGAGCCATCCGCCAGCAGAAGCGCATCGAGGTGGTGGTGCAGCTGGAGATCTGGGACGAGAACGCGGTGTACGACCGCACGGGGCTCGACACGAAGACCATGGACATCCTGGGCATCCCCGTGCCGATGGTGACGGTGCCGCTGGTGCCGGGAAAGAACATCACCGTGGTGTGCGAGGTGGTGGCCATGAACCACCTTCTGAAATACTCGGGCGTCGACACCGCCCGCCTGTTCAACCAGCGGCTTCAGCAGCGCATGGCGGGGGTGTCGGACTACCTGGAGGAAGATTATGAATGAGCCGGTGCGGGGGCTGGTGGTGAGCCACGCGTCGCTTGCCGAGGGGCTGGTGCAGTCCGTGCGGCAGATTGCCGGGGCCGACGCAGACGCCCTGGTGGCCGTGAGCAACGAGGGATGCGGGCCCGATGCCCTGCAGCGCAACGTGCTGCAGGCGCTGGGCGAGGGGCCGGGAATCGTCTTCACCGACCTGCCCAGCGGCTCGTGCGCCTTCGCCGCGCGCAAGCTGTCGCTGGAGCGCGAGGACACGGCGGTGGTGTGCGGGGTGAACCTGCCCATGCTCCTGGATTTCGTCTTTCACCGCGAGCTGCCCCTCCCCGAGCTGGTGGACCGGCTGGTGAGCAAGGGCAAGTCGTCGATCACCGGCCAGTGCCGGGAAGGGGCGCATGCCGATCGTGCTGTTTCGGGTTGACGAACGCCTGATCCACGGGCAGGTGGTCGTGGGATGGGGCGGGCCCCTTCACGCCGACCGCATCGTGGTGGCCGACGACGAGATCGCCGCCAGCCCCTGGGAGCAGGAGTTGTACTGCCTGGGGGTGCCGCCCGAGATCGACGCCGTGTTCGTCACCGTCGACGAGGCCCGGCGCCGCATCCCCGAGTGGAAGGGCGGGCGCCGCGTAATCGTCCTGGTGCGCGACGTGGCCACGGCGCGCCGCGTGGCCGAGGGTGGCGCGCTGGCGGGCGAGGAGGTGAACCTGGGCGGCATCCACCACGCCGAGGGGCGCACCCGCGTGCTTCCCTACCTGCACCTGGGGCCGGGCGACGGAGATGCCCTGCGCGAAATCGCGGCCTCGGGGGCCGAGGTGTCGGCGCGAGACCTTCCGGCTTCGCGAAAGGTGATGCTCGACGAGCTGCTGGCGGGAGGCTGAACGGGCCATGGTCCCCGATGTTCCCATCCTGCTGCTGCTGGGGCTGCTGGGCGGCGTGCTGGCGCTGGACGGAACCTCGTTCGGCCAGTTCATGCTGTCGCGCCCGCTGATCGCGGCGGGGCTGGCGGGGATCGTCACCGGCAGCCCGCACGCGGGCATCGTCATCGGCGTGCTGCTGGAGGCGCTGCAGCTGGCCGTCCTTCCCGTGGGCGCCGCCCGCTACCCCGAGGCCGCGCCGGCCGCCGTGGCCGCGGCGGGGGCGTACGCGGGGGCGGCGGTAGACGTGCCGGTGGCGCTGATGGCGGCGGTCGTCTTCTCCATGGCCTGGGGGCGCGTGGGCGGAACGACGGTGGAGTGGCTGCGGCGCACCAACGTGGCCATCGCCGTGCCGGGGGAGGGGCAGCTGTTCTCGCCCGGGGAGCTGGAGCGCATGCATTTGAAGGCGCTGGGGCTGGACTTCGCCCGCGGCGCGGTGGTGACGATCACGGGGCTGCTGGTGCTGGGGACGCTGCTGGAAACGCTCGGGTGGATCCCCTTCCAGGAGCACTGGACCCGGCCCGCGCTGGCCCTTTCCGCCGCGGGGGCGCTGGCGTCCTCGCTGCGGCTGTTCGGCCGGCGCCGGCTGCCGCTGTTCCTGGCCGGCGCCGCCGCCGGGGTGGCGGTGCTGTGGCTCAAGTGAGCCCGCTGCCGCGCGGCGTGCGCCGGGCGATGCTGCTGCGCAGCTTCGCGGTGCAGGGCTCGTGGAACTACCGAACGCTCATCGGCACGGGGATGGCGTTCGTGCTGGCGCCCGCGCTGCGGCACGTGCACGCGGGAGACGCGGAGCGGCTGCGGGCCGCGGTGGCGCGGCACGCGGAGTTGTTCAACGCGCACCCGTACCTGGCGGGGGTCGCGGCTGGCGCCATCGCGCGGCTGGAGGCCGACGGCACGCCCCCGGAGCTGGTGGGGCGCTTCAAGAACGCCCTGCGCGGCTCGCTGGGCTCCATGGGCGACCGGCTGGTGTGGCTGACCTGGCGCCCCGCCTGCGCCCTGCTGATGGTGGCGCTGCTGCTGGGTGGCGCGCCCTGGGGTGTGGCGGTGGCGGCCTTTTTGGTGT
>NZ_DATBNB010000031.1 GCF_036554565.1 Longimicrobium sp.
TCCAGGTCCGGCGCGGTGTCGGCCTCCAGCGCCTCTTCCAGGCGGCGGGTGCGCACGCCCTCGCCCTCCCAGCGCAGGATGGCCTCGGCCAGCTTGCGGCGCCACGGGGCGGTCTCGACGATCTCTTCCACCGTGGCGGAGATGTCGAAGAGAAAGGAGCTGAACTCGTCGCCCGGCGCCGTGGACGGTTCCGGCTGCGCGACGGCGGCCAGCTCCTCGTCCACCAGCGCTTCGCCGCGCTCGGCCTGCGCCGCGCCCACGCGCTCCACGGCGGCGATCAGCCCGGCGGCGCCGTCCACGGGAAGGCGGGCGATCTGCTCGGCGGCCGAGGGGGCCAGCTCGATGCCCCGCTGGCGGGCGGCGTTGCGGGCGATCTGGGTGCGCGCCTCGTCGTCGGCGGGGGGAAGGTCCACCGCCAGGCCGCGGGTGAAGCAGGCGCGCAGCGCGTCGTCCACGCCGGGCAGCTCGGGGCTGGCGCCCTCGGCGGCCACCACGATCTGGGCGCGCTGCTCCAGCTCGTCCCAGAGCGAAACCAGCTCTTCCTGGGTGCGGGCGCGCCCGGCCAGCTGGTGCGCCTCGTCCAGCAGCAGCATGTCGGCGTCCAGCAGCTCGTCGCGCAGCGCCTCTACCGCGCCGGCGCCCACGGCGGCCGACACGCGGTCCACCAGCTGGTCGGCCGTCAGGTAGACCACGTGCATGTCGGGCTGCAGCGTGGCCGCCAGCGTGCCGACGGCGCGCAGCAGGTGCGTCTTGCCGGCCCCGCCGACGCCGTGGATGAACAGCGGGTTGTAGGCGGTGCGCGGGCTTTCGGCGGCGCGGCGAGCCGCGGCGGCGGCCATCCGGTTGTCGGGGCCGACGACGAAGCTGTCGAAGGTGAAGCGCGGGTCCTGCGGAGCGGTCATGGCTGCGATGGTCGTTGGGCCATCTAAGGTAAGAGGATGCGCGCCATCCGGCGAGGGGCGCGCGCGGGGCGCGGAGGGCGGTCCCCGGATGAGGAATGGGACGAGGTGTGCGAGTCGCGGCGGGAGTTGTCGCGCGGCCGTGCGCACCCGTCGTCATCCGGAGGCTGGCGGGTCGTGGGGGGTGCCGACTGGCGTCGGCGCATGCCGCAAGGTGGCCCCTCCCCCCGGCCCCCTCTCCCGCAAGCGGGCCGCAAGCGGGAGAGGGGGAGAACTTCGTGCCGGATCAGGCGGGTTCCGGCGCATGCTCCCGGCGCCCCCCATCCCCAGCCCTTCCCCCGCAAACTGCGCGGGGAAGGGCGCCGGCCCCGCGCGCTTCGGCTGGCGTCGTGCACTCGACTACGCTTGCAGTCCGCGAAGGCGGACTTCGGGCCCTTGTTGCCGCGACTTCAGTCGCCCCAGCAGAGCCGGCGCCCCGACGATCCCCTTGTGGCCCAGAATCCCATCAGCCGCCACCGCTTGCGGAGCGGAGCAGGGCGTAGCACGCGGCTCGCGCCGCCGGCCCGTGGCGCGCGCCGCACATCCAAGTAACTGCGTTTCAACAGCTTACGACGAAACGGAGGGCCTTGACGAAACGGGGCGGCGGCGATAGGATTAGTGCTGTCCAACGCCCGCGTGCCTGGACCGCCTCTCCCGCTTTCCGCCACCCGGCGGAGCAATCATCGCCGGCGTTGCCGGTTGTGCCCCCTCCACGTTTTTCGAGGACCTCCATGAAGCGTGCTTTCCCGCTGTTCCTGGCTGGCGTCACCGGCCTGTCCGCCTGTTCGGACCTCAGCCCCGTGGCCACCGGCCTGGGCGCCAATTCGCCCGTTTCGCTGAACGCCTCGGCCGCGCCCGAGGAAATCGTCCCCGGCCAGATCATCGTCCGCTTCCGCCCGGGCGCCGCCCGCTCGGAAATCGCGCAGCAGCACCGCGCCCGCAAGAAGGACGACATGCTGCTGGAGCGCACCGAGATCCTCGAGGTGCCGGTGGGCGAAGAGGTGGCCATCGCCGCGCAGCTGAGCAAGAACCCCAACGTGGAGTTCGCCGAGCCCGACGCCATCATGCGCGTGGGCCCCTGCGAAACGTCGGTGAGCTGCGACCTGCCCGACGGCGACATCGCCCTGTGGAAGTGGGACCTGCACAACCCCGGCACCATGGACATGACCCTCCAGGGCTACGGCATCGTCACCACCGGCAAGGTGGACGCCGACATGGACTGGGCCGAGACGTACGACTACCTGGGCCCCAACTTCGCGGGCTCGGCAACCATCGCCATCCTGGACACGGGCATCCGCACCACGCACCCGGCGTTCGCGGGCAAGATCATCGGCGGCCGCCGCTTCCTGGCCGACACCACTACCGTCGGCAAGACCAACATCACCGACGACCAGGGACACGGATCGCACGTGGCCGGCATCGCCGCCTCGCGCGCCGACGTCCGGATCCCGGGCGTGGCCTACGGCACCAACATCAAGCTGCTCATCGGCAAGGTGTGCAACTCGGCGGGCAGCTGCCCGAACTCGGCCACGGCCAACGCGATCGTGTGGGCGGCCGACAACGGCGCCAACGTGATCAACATGAGCCTGGGCAGCTTCGGCGGTAACCCCGACGGCACCGGCTCGGCGGCGCAGCAGGCCGCCATGCAGTACGCGCTGAGCAAGGAAGCGCTCCCCGTGTGCGCCACCGGCAACGACGACAACAAGCCGAACGGCTACACGGGCGGCATCGGCTACCCGGCCCGCTTCCCCGAGTGCATGGCCGTGGGCGCCACCAACTGGAGCGACACCAAGGCCAGCTACAGCAACTACGGCGCGCAGATCGAGATCTCGGCGCCCGGCGGCGACAGCAATCCCAAGAACACCGCGGCGAGCTTCATCCTGGCGCCCCTGCACTCCAGCAACAGCTACACCTGGAAGACGGGCACCTCGATGGCCACTCCGCAGGTGGCCGGCCTGGCCGCCCTGCTGTACGCCACGGGAATGACCCGCGCCGCCGACGTCCGCGCCCGCATGATCCAGACGGCGGACGACGTGGAAGCGCCGGGATGGGACAACCGCACGGGCGCCGGCCGCATCAACGTGTACCGCGCGGTTACCGGCAAGGACCCCAGCGCGCCGCCGGTCGCGGTCCCGGGGAGCGGCTACGCCGGCAACAAGGGCGTCGCGGTGCAGTTCGACGGCAGCGCCTCGAACGACCCCAACGGCAAGCCGGTGACCTTCGCGTGGAACTTCGGCGACCCGGCCTCCGGCGCCGCCAACACCTCCACCCTGGCCAGCCCCGCGCACACCTACCTGCGCGCCGGCTCGTACACGGTCACGCTGACGGTGAAGGACGCGGCCGGGCTGGCGACCACCACCACCACCACGGCCGTGATCGCCAACATCGCCCCCAACGTTTCGGGGATCGCCGGCGCCACGCTGCTTCCGGGTGAGCGCTACACGGCGGCCGGCTCGTTCTCCGACGCCGACCCGGACACGTGGACGGCGACCGTGGACTACGGCGACGGCGCGGGGCCGCAGGGGCTGGCGCTGAGCGGCAAGTCGTTCTCGCTCAGCCACGTCTACACCACCGCCGGCACCCACACCGTGCTCGTGACGGTGGCCGACGACGACGGCGGCGCGGGCACCGGCAGCGCGTCGGTGACGGTGCTGACGGCGCAGCAGGGCATCCAGGCCACGCTGCTCGCCCCGGTGGCGGCCAGCGGGATGGGCTCCGGCACGGTAACCGCGCTCTCGGCGACGCTGCAGGCCGCCCGCGAGTCGCTGGACCGCGGCAACCGCACCGCCGCGACGCAGCAGCTGGAGGCCTTCATCAACCAGGTCGACGCGCAGGTGCGCTCGGGCCGGATGACGGCGGCCATGGGTGCGGAGCTTTCCGCCGCCGCCACCCGCGTGATCGCCAGCATCAACCGGTGATCGCCCGGTAGCACACAGCTTCACCCGACGGGGGTGCCGGCACAGCGCCGGCACCCCCGTTTTCTTTGTCCGCACGGTGGCGGTTCAAAGCGGAAAGGACCGGGCGTTCCGACCAAGTGCGGCGCATGCCCCGGCTGCCCTCTCCCCCGGCCCCCTCTCCCGCAAGCGGGAAAGGGGGAGAACTGCACCGAACTCCGGGCGCGCCACAGACTTCAACTCACACCCAACACAATCCAGTCTGCGAAGGCAGACTTCGTGTGGTTGTTGCAGCGAATTCATTCGCCCGTGCGGGGCCGTCGCGCCGGATCAGGCTGGTTCCGGCGCATGCCGCCGGCGCGCCCCATCCCCAGCCCTTCCCCCGCAAACCGCGCGGGGGAAGGGAGCCAGTGTGGCGCGCTTCGGGTGGCCTCGTGCACTCAACCACGCGTGCAGTCCGCGAAGGCGGACTTCGGGCCCTTGTTGCCGCGAATTCATTCGCCCCAGCGCCGCACGAGCCGCGCACGACGCCGGACCCGGCGGCAGGCAATTCCCTCATCCCGGCGGCTAACGTGCCCCGACGTCCCGCTTCCCCAATCCTTGTACGCACTTAGCGCGTCCGCTATCTTTCGCGGTTCCGTGCCAGCCCCGCCCGAACTCCATCGCATGGCGACCGCTTCGAAGCTGAGAGACCAGGCACGCGCCGCTGAGAACAAGGATCAGTGGCGCGAGGCCGCCAACCTGTATCGCCAGCTGCTCCAGGAGGAGCCGGAGGGCGAAGAGGTCGACATCGCCCTGTGGAACCGCATCGGCGACCTTCACCTGCGCGTCAACGAAACGGACCGCGCGGTGGAGGCCTACGAGCGCGCGGTCGCCGCGTACGCCGATTCGGGGCTGTACAACAACGCCATCGCGCTCTGCCGCAAGCTGCTGCGCATCGTTCCGGGGCGCACGCAGGTGTACCACAAGCTGGGGCAGATCAGCGCCGCCGCCGGCTTCGTGGCCGACGCCCGCCAGAACTTCCTGGAGTACGCCGAGCGGATGAAGAAGGCGGGCAAGGCCGACGCGGCCTTCGAAGCCCTCCGCGAGTTCGCCGACCTGTCGCAGGACATCGGCGTGCGCCGGGTGCTGGCCGAGCAGCTGCTGGCCCACGGGCAGCGCGACCCCGCCATCGAGCAGTTCCGCATTCTCCTGGGCGCCGCCGTGCAGGGCGGCGACGACGCGACGGCGCAGGCGCTGCGCGAGCAGATCCGCGGGGTAGACCCCAACGCCGACGACTCGCCGCTGCTGCGCAACCAGGCGCACGCCGTCGACGACTTTCGCGCCGCGCTCCACGACGGCCGCACCGCCGCCCGGCCCAAGCCGGCCGATGCCGCGGAGCTTCCCGCGCTGGACCTGAGCCCCACCATCGAGCCCGCCGCCGTGGACCTGGGGGGCGATGACGACGACGTCCCGCAGCTGCTGGGGCTGGAATCCACCGCGCTGGACGAGGGG
>NZ_DATBNB010000032.1 GCF_036554565.1 Longimicrobium sp.
ATGGCATTCCTCCTGCCGGCTGCATGGGATTATGCGGATTACGCGCGCTCACTCCGAATAGCTCTGCCCTCCGCGTTTCGAGAGTTTCATGTTCATAGGAGCTCTGAGCCGCTATTTCAAAGCGTTCGTGATGGATGCGTCATCGTGGTGGGGATCGGATACCGAGAGCCACACCTGTCCAGTACTCGGATCGAACATGCGTCCGCCGTCCACCTCGAGCAGTCGTTGGGACAAACGGGCCGTCCTATTCAGCCCGTGAGAACTGGCGCGGCCGGTGGTACTGTTCAGCTAGGTGAAGTCGCAGATATTCGACTAGGTGGTGTGACTGGGGACGCAAACTACTTTTTGTTTTCTGACCAGAAGCGCTCCACTCTAGGAATTCCAACTCGGGCCTGTACGCCGGTACTGAGTCGGGCGAGCCACCTCATTGCTGGGGCAATCGGCCGGAGGGAGTGGGAGAGACTTCGCGAAGCTGGCGAGCGCGTCTGGTTATTCCGGCCGAATAAGGCGGTACTCGCTGATCCGGCGGTCCAGGCTTACATGCGTCTCGATCGGGAGGATGGTGGTTGTAATCGATCCGCCTACAAAGTCCTGTCTCGCTCTGTTTGGTACACCACACCTCTTCCAGCGAGGGTGGATGGTTTTATTAGTGGAATGGGTATTCAGGGGCCGTGGATCTCGCTTCGTCTGATGCGAGGACTGACTGCTACGAATACGTTGTATGTTCTCTCATTCAAGCAACGCCTTTCGCTTGACACGAGAGCGGCGTGGGCGAGTGCGTTCTTGTCCCCGGAAGTCAGAGAGGAGCTCCGAGGGCTCGGGCGTGTGTACCCTGACGGTTTGGTGAAATATGAGCCGGGCGACCTTCTCCGTGTTCGCTTGCCATATCCTTGCTTCCGATCGGGTGCAATGCAGAGGTACAAAGCATTAGTGGCTAGTTTTCTAGTGGGATCCAAATCACCAGCCGAGACGTGAGCTGATACTTGCGTGAGGGGAGACCCATCGTGTTAGAAATGGGTTTGATCCCAATGAGTTTAAGCCCTCATCTGCACGCGTCGCCCACGCCAAGGCTCTCCCCGCTCATGCAGCAAGCGGCGGATTGACTTTCGCGGGCGTGCCGTACTGCTCGCCACGTTGCGCATCAATGCCCTGTGTCGCAAGCTTGGCTACACCGGCAGAATCGGTTGCCTGCCGTCGTTCGGCTTCCCGAATCCCACATCGCCCAGCGGCTCTGCTGTCGGCGGTTGTTGAACCCGGCACCTACGCGCCAGTCGCATGCGACCACGCGTCCATCGCGTTCTGCTCTTCCTGCTGTCCTGCCTCGCCGCGGCTCCGCTCGCGGCCCAGCGCACCCCAGCCCCCATCGCGCTCTCCGATCCTGACGGGCAGGAGCTCGTCATCGAAGAGTTGAACGTGCGGGCGGCGGTGCAGGGGGTGTTCTCGCTCACCGAGATGGAGATCGTCTTCCGCAACCCGCACGGACGCCGGATGGAAGGGCGGTTCAGCGCCGTGCTGCCGGAGGGCGCCACCGTCAGCCGCTTCGCCAAGGAGGTGAACGGCCGGCTGATGGAGGGCGAGGTGGTGGAGCGGCTGCGCGCCAACCGCGTGTACGCCGAAATCCTTCACCAGATGCGCGACCCCGCGCTGCTGGAGCAGGACCAGGGCAACCGCTTCAGCGCGCGCATCTTTCCCATCGAGGCCAACGCCACCGTGCGCGTGGTGCTGGGCTACACGCGGCTGCTCCCGCTGGAAGGCGGCGTGCGCAGCTACCGCGTGCCGCTGCGCGGGCTGCCACGGATCGGGATGATGCGCGTGACGGCGCACGTGCAGCCGCTTCCGCACGAGGCGCAGGTGTCGGCCACGCTGGCGGGCCCGCCGGGAAGCCGGATGGTGGATGGCCGGACGCTGGCGTGGGAAGACGAGAGCTTCACCCCCACCGAAGACCTGGAGATCCGCTGGAGCCCGCGCCCGGACGCCCCGCGCGAGTACCTGCTGCGCGCCGGGCCGTACTACCTGGCCGGCGTGCGGCCGGACGTGGCCCCCGCGCGCCCCGCGGCGGCGGACACGCGATGGGTGTTCCTGCTGGACACGTCGGCCTCCGCCGCGGAGGGGATGGATCACCGGCTGGCCTCGCTGAGGACGGTGCTCGCGGCGCTCCCCGGCGGACAGGTGGAGCTGGTGGCGTTCGACCAGCAGGTGGCGCCGCTGGGCACCTTCCGCACCCCGGCCGAGGCCGCGCGCCGCGTGGAAGCGCTCGTCCGCGCGCGCGGACTGCTGGGCGGCACCGACCTCAACGCCGCCCTGGCAGAGATCCAGGCCCGCGCCGCGCGGCAGCCGGCCGCACGCTTCGTCCTGGTGAGCGACGGCGCGGCGACGATGGGGCAGACGGCGCCCGCGGAGATGTTCCGGCCGCTGGACCGCATGGCCGCGGGCACGCGGCTGAGCGCGCTCGTGCTGGGCTCGCGCGAAGATGCGCAGGCGTTGCGGCAGATCGTGCAGGGGCGCGGGCGCATCGTGCGCGTGCCGTTCACCGAGCGGATGGACGACCGCGCCCGCGAGGCCGCGGCACGCCTGGCGCAGCCGCCCGGACGCACGGCAGCCGTGCGCGACGAGGCGGCGGAAACCTTTCACGCCATCGGCGCGGAAGACGTGCAGCCCGGCGGCGAGGTGCTGGTGCTGGGCCGGCTGCGCGAGGGCCAGCAGATGCGGCTGGCGGTGGATGGCGTGCGCGTAGGCACCGGCGTTCCGCTGGAGGAGGAGCGCTTCGAGCCGCTCCTGGTGCGCGAGTTCCATCGCGCGCACCTGGAAAAGCTGCAGGACGAGGAGCGCTACGCGGATGGAGACGCGGCCCGCCGCCGCCTGGCCGAGGAGCAGGTGAAGCTCAGCATCGAGCACCGGGTGATGGTGCCGCGCACGACGATGCTGGTGCTGGAGACGGAAGCCGATTACGTGCGCTTCGGGATCGATCGCACAGCGCTCGCGCAGATCCTGGTCGTCGGCCCGCGCGGAATCGAGCGGCTGGACCGGCGCCGCGCCCCGCGCCTGGCCCTGGCCGACAGCACGGCGGAACGGGATGACGCCGACGCCACCATTCCAGGTGACGACGCAGAAGCAGCGGAGCCAGCACCAGCCGCCGAAGAGGGGCGGAACGTAGCCGAGCGTAGCCGCGCGCCCGCCGGTGCCCCGGCACCCGCGGCCCCGCCGCCGCCCCCTCCGGCGATGACGCCGCCCCCGCCGCCGCCGATGGCGCCGCCCCCGCCGCCGCCGCCGCCGCCGATGGCGCCGCCCCCGCCTGCGGTGGCACCGCCTCCACCGCCGGCCATCGAGTCGTCGCCGCTGCGCCTGGACGCGGTGGTGGTCACGGGCGCCGACGTGCCCGAACCGCGTATGCCGGAATGGGTGGGCGCCCGCCGCTTCCGCGAGGGCGAAGTAGACAGCCTGCGGGCCGCGCTACGAGCCAATCCCCGCGACCGCACGCTCTACAACCAGTTCAGCGAGGGCCTGGCCGAGGAGGAGCGGTGGCGCGAGCTGCGCGAGGTGGCGTTCCGCTGGCAGCCGATGGACCCGGACAACCCGCAGGTGTACGAGGCCCTCGCGCTGGCCAGCCAACACCTGGGCCGAACGGCCGAGGCACGGCGCGCGACGGGATCGCTCGTGGAAGTGGCGCCCGGCAAGCCCGAGATGCTGCAGCGCGCGGCGATGCTGCTCTGGCGGGCCGGCGCGCGGACGGCGTGGGAGGCACCCGCGCGGCGCGCCGTGGAGCTGCGTCCGGACCTGCCCAACACGCACCGCACGCTCGCGCTGCTGCTGTGGCAGGCGGGGCGGATGGAAGAAGCGGCGGGCGTGCTGGAAGCGGCGCTGCAACGGCCGGTGGACCGGTGGTACGGCAACGCCGCCGCGGTGGTACGCGACGAGCTGGGCTACATCTACCGCGACTGGATGCGCGCCGCCCCGGGGCGCGCCGCCGAGATCCGCCAACGCGCCCGCGAGCGCCAGGTGAAGCTGGACCAGGCGGACCGCCTGCGCATCACCATGACGTGGGACACGGACGGAAACGACGTAGACCTGCACGTCGTCGACCCGCGCGGCAACCCACGTGTACTACGCGCAGCCGGAGGCACCCAGCGGCATCCACCTGCTGGAGGACATCACCCAGGGCTTCGGCCCGGAGGTGGTGAGGACACAGCGCGTGATCCCCGGCGAGTACCACGTGGGCGTCAACTACTACAACGCCGGCCCCATGGGCGTCAGCCGCGGGATGATCGTGGTGATGGAGCCCGCCGACGACCGCACGCGGGTGCGCATCGAGCCCTTCCGCCTGCTCCCGGACCGAGGGGAGGTGCAGCAGGTGCTCACGCTGAACCCGGCAGCCGCCGATCGATCGCATCGGCACTGAAACCAAGGGCTTCCAGCGTTGGAACAGACGAGAAAAGCCCCGGAAGCGCTTGCTTCCGGGGCTTTCCGCATTCGTGCGATGGCGCGTCAGTCCGCCGCGGCGGTCTCCAGCTCGGGCGCGGGGGCACCGGGAAAGCCGTCGTCGGCGTAGCGGTACATGGGGCCGATGGGCTCGCCGTCGCGCTCCATCGTTCCCTTGTAGCGCATGTGGTCCTCGTGTACGCCAAAGTTGGTGCGCTGAAGCTGGGCGATGCGCGACAGGTCGTCGGACGAGAGGTCGGGCAGGTCGCTGGCGGCAGCGAACT
>NZ_DATBNB010000033.1 GCF_036554565.1 Longimicrobium sp.
CGTCAGCGCGGCCGGGTGAGGCCCTCAGTGCCGGAACAGCCTGCGCCCGGTGAACACCATCGCGATGCCGTGCTCGTCCGCCGCGGCGATTACCTCGGCATCGCGCACGGAGCCGCCGGGCTGGATGATGGCGCGCACCCCCGCTTCGGCCGCGGCATCCACACCGTCGCGGAAGGGGAAGAACGCGTCCGAGGCCAGCGCCGCGCCCTGGAGGTCGAACACGTTGTCGCGCGCCTTCATCACCGCGATGCGCGACGAATCCACGCGGCTCATCTGCCCCGCCCCGATCCCCAGCGCCATCCCGCCGCGCGCGAGGAGGATCGCGTTCGATTTCACGGACGCCACGGCGCGCCAGGCGAAGCGCAGGTCGTCCATCTCGCCCGCCGACGGGTGCCGCTGCGTGACCACGCGCCAGCCGTCCTCGGGAAAGCCCATCCCCAGCCGCGTCTGCGCCACGAATCCTCCGCGCACGCGCTTCCAGTCCAGCTCGCCTGCGTCGGATGCGAGGCGCGGGATCTCGAGCAGGCGCAGGTTCTTCTTTTCCGTCAGCAGCCGCAGGCCCGCCTCCACGAAGGAGGGTGCAACGATGGCCTCCACGAAGTTGGGGCGCAGCAGCACGGCCGCTTCTTCCGTCACGGGAACGTTGAAGGCGATCACCGAGCCGAACGCGCTGGTGGGGTCCGTCATCAGCGCCTTGCGGTAGGCCTCGGGCGCATCCGCACCCACGGCGATGCCGCACGGCGTGGTGTGCTTGATGATGGCGCACGCCGCCAAGCCGCTGCCCTCCCACGCCGAGATGGCCAGCAGGGCGCCGTCCACGTCCAGCAGGTTGTTGAACGACAGCTCCTTGCCGTGGATCTGCCGCAGCTCCGCGAGTCCCCCGGCCGCGCCCTCCTCGCGGTAGAACGCGGCGGGCTGGTCGGGGTTCTCGCCGTAGCGAAGGTCCTGCACCTTCGTCAGCCGCACCTGGACGGCAGACGGGAACGCATCCGCCGATGCCCCGTCCTCTCCCGCCATCGTCCGGGCCAGGTACTCCGTGATGGCGCGGTCGTAGTCCGAGGTGTGCGCGTAGACCTTTGCCGCCAGCTCGCGGCGCAGCGGCAGCCCGTCGCCCCCGGCGTCGATCGCGGCGAGCACGCGGGGGTAGTCGGCCGGGTCGATGACCACCCAGACGCCGGCGTGGTTCTTGGCGGCGGAGCGCAGCATGGACGGCCCGCCAATGTCGATGTTCTCGATCGCCTCGTCGAGCGTAGCGTCGGGCCGGGCGACGGTCTCGCGGAAGGGGTAGAGGTTGACCGCGACGAGGTCGATGGGCTCGTAGCCATGCGCCTGCATCTGCGCCGCGTCATCCTCGTGGCCGCGGCGGCCCAGCAGGCCGGCGTGGACGGCGGGGTGCAGCGTCTTCACCCGCCCGTCCATCATCTCCGGGTGGCCCGTGACCTCGCTGACTTCGGTGACGGGCAGCCCTGCATCGCGGAGCGTGCGCGCGGTGCCGCCTGTGGAAAGCAGGGTCCAGCCCCGCCCGTGAAGCTCGCGGGCAAGGTCCACCACGCCCGTCTTGTCGGATACGCTGAGCAGTGCCCGCGGCATTTCGTTGGTCCTCTGGATCTGGATCAGTGCCCGTCGGGCAGGTGCATCGTTCGGGCGATGGAGCCGTCGACGGGGATCAGCGAAGGCACCAGGTCGAACGCCAGCGGACCCGTCGAACTCGCGGCCGTGCGTCCCCCCGTGAGCGCCGCGACGGTCAGCGGCAGGATGCGGTGCTCCACCGACAGCACGCGCGCGGCGAGCGTTTCCGCCGTGTCGCCGGGGAGCACGGGGACGGGCCACTGCGCGAGGATGGCCCCCTCGTCGTAGCGCTCGTCCACCAGGTGCACCGTGGCGCCCGAAACGCGCACGCCCGCCGCGATGACGGCGCGGTGAACGCGCATCCCGTACATTCCGTGGCCTCCGAAGGCCGGCAGCAGCGCGGGATGCACGTTGATCATCCGCCCCGCGTAGCGCGCCACCACCTCCGCCGGGAGCAGCGTCAGCCAGCCGGCGAGAACCACGAGGTCGATGGCGTGCGCATCCAGAACGTCGAGCAATTGGTCGCGGAATGCCTCGGCGCCGATATCCCGCGCATCCAGCGCCACGTGCGGCACGCCCTCGCGCGCCGCCCGCGCCAGCGCGCCGATCCCCGCGCGGCTGCCGACCACCAGCTCCACCCGCGCCGAGGCCGTGCCCGGGTCGCGGTGAAAGCGGTCGATCAGCGCCTGCAGGTTGCTGCCACCGCCGCTGGCGAGAACGGCGAGGCGTGCGGGATCGGGCAAGTGTCTCTCCGGAACGGGAAATTGCGCGGCGAATGTAGACCGGGGCTCCGGGGCCGTCAACGAGCGGAAGTGGCGGGCGAGCGGGGACGAAACTGCCCCAGGGGATGGCGACGCCCCCGAGGCGGTCGATGGACTCAGGGGGAGGTCCAGAGCTCGTTCAGGATGTTGTTGGCGATGGCCCACACGAGCGAGATGGTACCGGACTGGAGCGCTTCGGCGGCGTCGGCGTCAGGGTGCCAGAGCACCGGGGCGAGGGCGCCGGCGTAGGTGCCGGCGAGGAAGGGGGTGGAAAGGCGCCGCCGGCCCTGCGCGTCGTAGTCGGTGAACGTTTCGGTGATGGCGTACGCGATCCGCCGCTCCGGCCCGTCGCAGCCGCAGGGGCGGTACTCCGTCGTGCGTCCCAGCGCCGCCGCCAGCCCGTGGCGGACCGACGTGCGGACCACGTGCCCGCCGCCTCGCGACAGGATGCGCGCGGCCAGCGCATCGGCGCCGCCGCCCCACTCGTCAGGCTCGGTACGCACGTGGTCCCACAGCCCGAGCGCCGCGATCCACGCCACGCCCTCGATGCTGACGAGGTCACCCAGATACGCGTCCACGCGCTCCTCATCCACCACCCACACTGAATCCGCCGGCGCGCGGACCGAGTCTCGCGCGAGCGTGTCGACCGGGACGGCCTGGGCGTGGAGCGG
This sequence comes from Longimicrobium sp., assembly GCF_036554565.1. Classification (NCBI taxonomy): domain Bacteria; kingdom Pseudomonadati; phylum Gemmatimonadota; class Longimicrobiia; order Longimicrobiales; family Longimicrobiaceae; genus Longimicrobium; species Longimicrobium sp. The sequence goes on from NZ_DATBNB010000033.1 coordinate 3,002, forward strand.
GGCGGCCAGCAGGAGCGCCGCGGCAAAGAGAAGTCGACGCATGTCTGGTCGCATCAGGGGGATCGGTGGATCAGGCGAACCCGCCGCCGCCGTACGTGCCGGTGACGAACGGGTTCGTGCGGCGCTCATGGCCCACGGTGGTGTCGGGGCCGTGGCCGGTGTGCAGCGTGGTCTCGTCCGGCAGCGTCAGCACCTGCTCGCGGATGGACGTCATCAGCGTACCAAGATCGCCCCCCGGAAGGTCCGTGCGGCCGATGGAGCCGTTGAAGATCACGTCGCCCACGATCGCCACGCCGTCGCCCACCAGGATCACGTGCCCCGGCGCGTGTCCCGGCGCCAGGCGCACCGCCATCTCGCAATCGCCGAAGGTCACGGAGCCGCCGTGGGCCAGCTCTCCGTCGACGGGCGGCAGCGGGTCCATCCGCATCCCGAACCACGAGGCCTGCGTGGGGGCCGCCCCGTACAGCATCAGGTCGTCGGGATGCAGCAGGATGGGCGCGTCGATCTCCGCCCGGGCCGCGGGGATGCCCTCCACGTGGTCCAGGTGGGCGTGGGTCAGCACGATCTGCTCGATGGTCACCCCCGCTGCACGCGCGGCCTGCAGCGCCTGGGCGGTGGCGGCTCCCGGGTCTACCAGGATGCCGGCATGGGTCCGGGCGCAGTACACCAGGTAGGTGTTCTGGGCGAACGCGCCGCCGGTGAAGGAGCGGACCGCCACCTCGCCGCGGCCCTCAGCCACGCAGCGCCTCCAGCACCTCGTCGGCCCCGTGCGCGCCGGCGGCCGCGTAGGCGATGCGGCCGTCGCGGTCGATCAGGTACGTCGCGCGCCCCACCTCGTCGCCCGCCCGCAGGACGCCGTACGCGGATGCGATCTCGGCGTCCTGGTCCACGATCAGGGGAAAGTCCAGTGCGTACTTGCTGACGAAGTCGCGATGGCTGGAAAGGCTGCCGGGGTTCACCCCGAACCGGACGATGCCGGCTGCGGCGTACCGCGAGCCCTCGTCGCGCGCGGTGCACATCTGCCGGGTGCACCCGGGCGTATCGTCCTCCGGGTAGAACATCAGCAGCACCGCCTGCTTCCCGCGGAAGTCCGGCAGCGCGACGCGCCCGCCCTCCGTCGTTTCCGCCGTGAACACCGGCGCCTCGCTCCCCACCGGCAGCAGTCCTTCCGCCATCGTCCCCTCCGTCGTTGTCATCCGCGCCGCGAATCGGCACCGGCAAGATGGCGGCGCGCGGGCGGCGAGGCAAACCGTTTGCCTGCGCCCACCCGACGATCACGCCCACCGGGATCGCACAAGAGTCTACGTTTGTAGACTCTTGTGCAGGTCGTAGACGAAATAAGAGCCGACATCCGCGCCCGGGCACCCGGCGGCATTGAAAATCTGGGAGCGGTAGGGGAACAAAACAAATCACCCCGTCCATCGAGCCGATGGGCGGGGTGATACGTGCCTCGTGATTGTAAACTTGGCTCACGAGGCGCAAGCCGGGCCGGAACGCGTTGCGGCGCGGGCGCATGCCTGAGCGCGAGGCTCTCGGCACGCCAGAAAGATATCGGACCGAACAACGTGCGTCAACCCGCGCGTCGAGCGCGCCGCCGGGTCAGCTCGCGCGGCGCTCCCCGCCGGAGCGGCGCTCGTCGGGGGAGCGTTCGGCGCCGTGCTTGATGCTGCGGCCCTCCACCAGGAACACCACGTCCTCAGCGATGTTCGTCGCGAGGTCGGCGATGCGCTCCAGGTTGCGGCTGACCAGGAAGAGCGACATCGACGCGCCGATGCGCCGCGGGTCTTCCATCATGTGCGTCAGCAGGATGCGGAAGAGCGAGTTGTGCAGCGCGTCCACGCGGTCGTCGCGGCGGCACACCTCGCGCGCGCCCGCCGCGTCGGCGCGGACGAAGGTGTCGAGCGCGTCCGACAGCATCTCCGTCGCCAGCCGCCCCATCTCCTCGATCTCCGGAAACTCCAGGTAGATGGGCTGCTCGGCCAGGTGGCGCACGGCCTCGGCGATGTTCACCGCGTGGTCTCCCACGCGCTCCAGGTCGTTGCTGATCTTCATCGCCATGGTGATCAGGCGAAGGTCGCGCGCCATTGGCTGCTGCAGCGCCAGCAGGTGGATGCAGGCGTCGTCGACGGCCACCTCCATGGCGTCGAGGTCGTTGTCGCGGCGGATGACCTCCTGCGCCAGTTCGCCGTCGCGGTCGCGCAGCGCCTGCAGCGAGCGGGTGACCAGGTCTTCGGCCAGCCCCGACATGTCGAGAAGCTGGTTCTTCAGCTTGGCCAGTTCCTCGTGGAAGTGGCGGAACCCCGGCGTCGGGCTCATCCGAACCTCCCCGTGATGTAGGCCTCGGTGCGCTCTTCGCGCGGGTTGGTGAACAGCGTGTTGGTGCGCCCCATCTCCACCAGCGAGCCCATGTAGAAGAAGGCGGTGTAGTCCGACACGCGCGCCGCCTGCTGCATGTTGTGGGTCACGATCACGATGGTGTACTGGTCCTTCAGCTCGTAGATCAGCTCCTCGATCTTTTGCGTGGCGATGGGGTCCAGCGCGCTGGCCGGCTCGTCCATCAGCAGCACCTCGGGCTGCACGGCCAGTGCCCGGGCAATGCACAGCCGCTGCTGCTGCCCGCCGGAAAGCCCCAGCGCGCTGCGGTCCAGCCGGTCAGACACCTCGTCCCAGAGCGCCGCCTGCTTCAGCGAGTGCTCCACCAGGTCGTCCAGCGCGCGGCGGCCCTTGGCCAGCCCGTTCACCCGCGCGCCGTACGCCACGTTCTCGTAGATGGACTTGGGGAACGGGTTGCTCTTCTGGAACACCATCCCCACCCGCTTGCGCAGCTGCACCACGTCGAGCCCGGTGCGGTACACGCTTTCGCCGCGGAGGGTGATGTCGCCGTCGTGGCGGATTCCGGGGATCAGGTCGTTCATGCGGTTGATGGACCGCAGGAACGTGCTCTTGCCGCATCCGGACGGCCCGATCAGCGCCGTCACCCGCTTCTGCGGCATCTCCAGGGTGATGTCGTTCAGCGCGCGGGTGCCGCCGTACCAGAACGAGAAGTCCTCGGCGCGGATGGCCAGCTCGGCCGGGGCCGGGGTGGGCGTTTCCGTGGGCATCGCGGCGTCGTTCGGGGGAAGCGCGGGCGCCCGCTGCACGGGGGCCTGCACGGTAGTGTCTTGCATGTCAGCGGCTCCGGTACGGGCTGCGGATCAGGAATCGCGCGGCCAGGTTCATGGCCAGCACCAGCGCGATCAGCAGCAGCGACGCGGCCCAGGCCTGCTTGTGCTGCTCTTCGAACGGGCTGATGGCGTACTGGAAGATCTGCACGGGAAGCGCGGCGATGGGCTCGCCCAGCCCGGCGGACCAGAACGGGTTGCCGAACGCGGTGAAGAGCAGCGGCGCCGTCTCGCCCGCGATGCGCGCCAGGGCGATCAGCACGCCGGTGAGAATGCCGCTGCGCGCCGCGGGAAGGACGACGCCCAGCGTCGTCCTCCAGCGGGTGAAGCCCAGCGCCAGGGCGCCCTCCTTGATCTCGCGCGGCACCAGGCGAACCATCTCTTCCGTGGTCCGCGTGACCATCGGCAGCAGCATGATGGCGAGCGCGACACCGCCGGCGAAGGCACTGAAGCCCCCCATCGCCACGACCACCCACGCCCAGACGAAGATGCCGATGACGATGGACGGAATGCCGTTCATCACGTCGGTGATGAAGCGGATGCCGTTCGCCATCGGCCCGCCCTCGGCCTCGGCCAGGTAAACGCCCGCGCCAATGGCCACGGGCAGCCCCATGGCCCCCGCCAAGCCCACGAGCAGAAAGGTGCCCAGCACGCCGTTGCCCACCCCGCCCCCCGGCTGGGCCACCGGCGCGGGGACGCTGGTGAAGAACTCGGGGTTCAGCGAGCCCAGCCCGGCGCTCAGCAGGTGGAAGAAGATCAGCAGCAGCGGCAGCACGGTGAGCGCCGCCGCCACCCCGGTCAGCGCCAGCCAGATGCGGCTGGAGATGCGCCGCCGCCGGTCGCGGAAGGACAGCGGGTCCAGCGGGGCGGCGTGCCGCGGGGGAGCCATGGGTCCGATGGCGGGGCCGCTCACTTGCCCCCCCGCAGGCTGACGCGCCAAACGAGGAAGCGCGCGACGGAGTTGACCACGATGGTGATGCCGAACAGCAGCAGGCCGATGGACATCAGCGCCGCCAGGTGAAGGTCGTCGCTGGCCTCGGCGAACTCGTTCGCGAGCACGCTGGCCATCGTGGCGCCGGGGGCGAAGAGCGACGTGGCCACCTCGGCCCGGTTCCCGATGACCATGGTGATGGCCATCGTCTCGCCCAGCGCGCGGCCCAGCCCCAGGATGATGGCGCCGATGATCCCGGGCACCGCGTAGGGAAGCACCACCTGCCAGGTCATCTCCCAACGCGTGGCGCCCAGGGCCAGCGCCGCCTCGCGCTGCGCGACGGGCACGGCGGCCAGCACCTCGCGCGACACGGCGGAGATGAAGGGGACGATCATGATGGCCAGGATGACGCCGCCCGCCATGATGCTGCTTCCGTACGCCGGCCCGGCGAACAGCCCCACCCTGTCTCCGATGGCGCTGGCGACGGGCTCCTGGATGCTGGTGCGCAGCCAGGGAACCAGGACGAAGATGGCCCACAGGCCGTAGACCACGCTGGGGATCGCCGCCAGCAGCTCGGTGCCGAAAGCGATGGGCGCGGCGAGCCAGCGCGGCGCCAGCTCGGTGAGGAAGATCGCCAGCCCGATGGAAAGCGGCACGGCGATCAGCAGCGCGAGCAGCGACGAGGCCAGCGTGCCGAAGATGAAGGGCAGCGCGCCGAACTGGCCGGCCACCGGGTCCCACGTGGTCCCGCCGACGAAGCCCAGGCCGAAGCGCTGGATGGCCGGCCACGAGGCCACGCCGACGCGCACGACGATGAACGCGAAGAGCACGGGGATCGCCAGGCCGAACGCGCCCAGCGCCAGCGCGTAGCTGCGGTCGGCGACGTTTCCCTGCGCGTATCGCGGGAGCAGCCGCGATGCGAACGGGCGGGGGCCTGTTGCCAGTGCGCTCGCCTGTTCAGGTACGGGTTGCATCCGTTCCTTGTTTGTCCTGATGAAGGAGGGTGCGGCGAGGATTCTCGCCGCGCCCTCGCGTTGTTTGTCTGCTCGTGTTGGCCCCACCCCCGGCCCCTCCCCGCACGGTACTGCTGTGCGGAGAGGGGAGAACTTCGATCGGGCTTCGGCTGGCCGTGGCGAATGCCTCGGCCGCCCCCCTCTCCCGGCCTCTCCCCCATAAACCCCATGGGGGAGAGGAGAATTCGATTCGGCTCCGGCTGGCCCCGCTCACTCGACTGGCTCCCTTCCCCCGCGCAGTTTGCGGGGGAAGGGCTGGGGATGGGGGGCGCCGGCCCGAGCACCGGGCCTGGCTGCCCTCCGTTACTGCCCCACCCGCTCCTTGTTCGGCCCGCAGGTCACTCCATCCATCGCCGCCAGTGCCGGCGCGCGCACGGCGTCGGGGAGCGGCGCGTAGTGAAGCTGGCGCGCGGTGGCGGCGCCTTCGATGAGCGACCAGCGGACCAGGGCGGCGAGCGCGCGGGCCTTAGTGCAGTCCTGCATCTGCGGCGGGATCAGCAGGTACGTCCACGCCACGATGGGATAGGTCTGCGCGCCCGGCAGGTTCACCAGCGAGGCGCGGAGATCGCCATCTGCCCCGAGCTTCAGGTTCTCGGCGGCGGCGGCGGTGGCCTCGACGGAAGGCTGTACGAACTGCCCGGCGGCGTTGCGCAGCGCGGCGGTGGGCAGGTTGCCCTCGCGCGCGTACGCCAGCTCCACGTAACCCACGGCGCCCGGCGTCTGCTTCACCTGCCCGGTGACTCCCTCGTTGCCCTTGCCGCCCAGCCCGGCGGGCCAGTTGACCGTCTTCCCCACGCCCACCCCCTGCTTCCACTGCGGGCTGACGGCACCCAGGTACTCGGTGAAGATGAAGGTGGTGCCGCTGCCGTCGGTGCGGTGCACCGGGATCACGTCCGTAGCCGGCAGCTGCACGCCCGGGTTCAGCGCGGCGATGGCGGGATCGTTCCACTTCTTGATGGTGCCGCCGAAGATGCCGGCCAGCGACGCCCCGTCCAGCCGCAGCGGCTGGGCGAGCCCGGGCAGGTTGTAGGCGACGGTCACGGCTCCGAGGACCGTGGGCACGTGCACGGTTCCCGGGGCCTTGGCCAGCTCCTCCTGGCTCATCGGGGCGTCGGAGGCGCCGAAGTCCACCGTGCCCTCGGTGACCTGGCGGATGCCGCCGCCCGAGCCGATGGCCTGGTAGTTCACCCGCACCGGGTTGGCGGCCGCGTAGTCCGCGAACCAGCGGTCGTAGATGGGACGCGGAAACGAGGCACCCGCGCCGGTGAGGGTGACGGTTCCGCCCGCGGCGGACGACTGCTCCTTCTGCTTCATGGCCGCGGGGCTGGCGTCGCCGCCTCCGCAGGCCGAAAGGGCGAACGCCGCCAACGCGGCGATGGTTCCGCTGACTCTTTTCATCCGTGCACTGGCCGGTTGGGGACAGGACAGAAACCTGACGTGCCGGAACCTACCGGCCGAGCGTAACGCGAGTGTAACAGATGGCATCACGACACTTGTAACGGCGCCGTAACGGTTGTAACATCCCGCAGCCATTCCGGCCCAGGCCGGTTTTGGCGAGGCGGCACGCGGCGCGTTGGGCAGCCCGCGGACGCGCGGTATCCGGCGAACCCGCCGGCTGCCGTTACAAAACTCGAGTTTTCTGGAGGACGACGTGGGCCTGATTCCGCGTGACGAGAAGTTCTTCCCGATGTTCAACGACCTCGCGCGCCTGCTGTGCGAGTGCGCCGACCTGGTCGCGCAGCTGTTCGCCGAGCCCGCGCGGCTCGCGGAGCTGGCAGCCGAGGTCAAGAAGCGCGAGCACGAGGCCGACGAGATCACCCACGACGTGATCGTTCGCATCGACCGCAGCTTCATCACGCCGCTGGACCGCGAAGACATCCACCTGCTCACCTCGCGGCTGGACGACGTGATCGACCTGCTGGACGGCACCGTGCGCCGCGCGCAGATGTTCCACCTGACGGCCGCCCCCGTGCACGCGGCCCGCCTGGCCGACGTGCTGAAGCGGGCGGCCAGCCAGATCGAGACGGCCGTGCGCAACATGAAGAAGCCCAAGATGATGCTGGACCACACCCGGGCTCTGAAGGCGCTGGAGGAAGAAGGCGACGCCATCTACGCCGAGGCCGTGGGCGAGCTGTTCTCGGGCCATCCCGACCCGCTGGAAGTGATCAAGTGGATGGAGCTGTACGACAAGCTCGAAGACGCGATCGACCAGTGCGACAACGTGTCGAACGTGCTGGAAAGCATCGCCCTGAAGAACGGGTAGGGCCGCCGTGGTCACCTACGTCGTCCTGATCGTCCTGGTCGCCTTCGCGTTCGACTTCATCAACGGCTTCCACGACTCGGCGAACTCCATCGCCACCGTCGTGGGCACCCGCGTGCTGAAGCCGTTTCCGGCGGTGCTGTGGGCCGCGTTCTTCAACTTCGTCGCCCTGTTCACCGTGGGCACGGCCGTGGCCAAGGCCATCGGCAAGGGGATGATCGACCTGGACGTGGTTACGCCCACGGTGATCCTGGGCGGCCTGTCGGGGGCCATCATCTGGAACCTGATCACCTGGGTGTACGGGCTGCCCAGCAGCTCCTCGCACGCGCTGATCGGCGGCTACGCGGGGTCGGCCGTGGCGGCGGCGGGGATGGGGGCCATCGAGTGGGGCACCAAGTGGATCCAGACGCTGGCGTTCATCGTGCTTTCGCCGCTGATCGGCATGTTCCTGGGCTTCGGGCTGATGGTGCTGGTGAGCTGGCTCTTCCACCGGGTGCGGCGCGGCCCCGCGGACCGGTTCTTCAAGGGCGCGCAGCTGGCCAGCTCGGCGCTCTTCTCGCTTTCGCACGGCGCCAACGACGCGCAGAAGACGATGGGCATCATCGTTTCGCTGCTGGTGTCGGTGAACCACATCTTCGCGCGGGAGACGGGGTTCCTTCACCTGCTGTACGTGCCTGACGCCGAAACCATCCCGCTGTGGGTGGAGGTGTGCGCCTACAGCGCCCTTTCCGTCGGCACGCTGTTCGGCGGGTGGCGGATCGTGCACACCATGGGATCGCGCATCACCCGGCTGAAGCCGGTGGGCGGGTTCTGCGCCGAGACGGGCGGGGCCATGAGCATCCTGATCGCCACCAACTTCGGCATCCCGGTGAGCACCACGCACACCATCACGGGGGCCATCGTCGGCGTCGGGGCGACGAACCGGCTCTCGGCGGTGCGCTGGGGGCTCGCCGGCCGCATCGTCTGGGCGTGGATCGTCACGATTCCAGCGGCGGCGACGATGGCGGCGTTATCCTTCTGGCTCCTGCGACTGGTCACGCCAGTCTAGGTCGCGCCCCGCCCGCCGCT
>NZ_DATBNB010000034.1 GCF_036554565.1 Longimicrobium sp.
GTCCGTGGCGGACTGGATGCGCGTATCCCACAGCCAGACGTACTCGTCCCCAACCAGCCGCGCCTGCAGGTCCACCGTCACCCGGTCGCCCTCCGCCAGCTGCACGGCGCGCGGCCACGGAAAGAACGCGGTGCTGTAGACGGTATCGGGCCCGTGCGGACCGCTCGTGTAGCCGACGTTTTCCGCCACCTCGGCATCGAACCACATGGCGAAGCCGTGCGCCGTGCCTGTGTGCGACGCGCGCCATTCCAGCGGCCCGCGGACGTTCGGATCGGTGATCTTTGGATAGTCGAGCACCGCCCAGGTGGCGGCCTCCGACAGCAGCTGCTCGGGGCGCACTTTGGCCCGGACCCAGGAGTTCACGGCGGCACGGCGGGCGATGCCGAAGTCGAAGCCGCGCGCCGCCTCGTCCCATGGCCCCACGAGTTCGCCGTGGCGCTCGTCCGCCGTCACCACGGCGCCGCGCAGGGTGTCGCGCCGGGGGATCAGCGCGCCGCCAGCCGCCATCAGCCGCACGCGCGCGTCCACGATGGAGGGGATGTGCTGCCCGAAGAGGGGAAGCGCGCCCCGCAGGTCGGATACGACCACATCGGCGCGCTCGGGAAGGGACAGGCGCGTGGAAAGGCCCTGGATGAACTCGATGCGGTCGCCCATGCCGTTGGCGTGGGCGATCTCGCGCGCGGTATGCACCACGTCCGCCGGCTCGATGGCGTACACCTTTCGCGCCCCCAGGCGGCAGGCCAGCAGGGCCATCATCCCAGCCCCCGTGCCGATGTCCAGCACCACCGAGCCGGGGCGCACGGCCTGCTCCAGGGCGGCGGCGTAGGCATCCATCCGCACGCGGTCGGCCATCATGTCGCCGTAGCCCAGCAGGCTGTAATCAGCCATGGACCGACTCCGTCCGCGCGGTGAAATCGGCCTCGATGGCCGCAGCCAGCTCGCCCGCGCGGCGCGGGTCGGCGTGCGGCGTTACGCGGACGACGGGTACGGAGCGGGCCACCTTCGCCAGCACGGAAAGCTCGCGCGCCTGCGCCTGCGGATCCGGGAACCAGCCCATGTAGGCGTTCGCCACCAGCTCCAGCAGGCCGTCGATGGCGGAAACCGGGGCGAAGCGGGGGGCGTTCTCCGTCTCCCGGCCGGTAAGCACGTACACGGCACGGAGGCGAAGGGGGGCGGCGTGGAAGGCGTCGTCCAGGGCCAGGTAGCGCTTCTCCCAGTTGGGCGAAAGGGGCGGCAGGTCGGCGCCCTCGCCGTACAGGGCGGGGAGCACGTCGGGCCACAGGCGCAGGTGGGGATAGGCGGGCTGCACGTGCACGCCGTCGGCACGGTCCAGCAGCGGGACCACGTCGTCGGAGAGCAGTGCGCGGCCGCGGCCCGCGAAGGCGGCGGCGGTGGTGGACTTTCCCGATTGCGGCGGCCCGCACACCGCGGCCGCGCCGCCGGGGAGGGCCACGGCGCTGGCGTGGAGCGACGGAATGCCGCGCAGCCGCAGCACCAGGCCGCAGATGGAGCCCATCAGGTACGTGGCCGCGTCTTCCAGCGTCAGCCCGGCGGGCCAGGTGCAGGCCACCCGCGTGCCCCGCGCGTCCACCCGGAACTCGATCCCGTCCGCGTAGCGCAGCCGGTACGCGCCACCGTCCGCGGTGCGGAGCACGACCAGCGAGGGGCCGTCGTCGCCCGACTCGCGCGGCGACACGTAGCAGGGCTCTTCGGGCGCGGTGGAAAAGGCGTGCACGGGAACGTGCCCCAGCCACATGCAAAGGTCGGCGGGGGCATCGGAAGATGGCTCTGGATGAAGGCCGGGGAGCGGGCGGTCGGTTTCGACGTGCAGCCCGTAGAGGCGAAACCGCAAGGGCGGGCGCGTGGGGCCGCCCGTCAGGTCATCGTCTGCGACGAATTGGCCGGGTCGTTCATGTTCTGCGTAAGGCTCGTGAGGGTCAGCTCACGCATGTCGCCGAACACGGTCAGCGCGGGGCGGCGGTACGGACGCCGCGGCGCGTTGGAAGAAGAGGAGTGGGACATTCTGCTCCGTTCGGTTCGGTGCCTCAGGTCATGAGCGACGCGGTGTTCCCCGGGTCGTTCTTGTTGCTGGTGCGGCTGG
>NZ_DATBNB010000035.1 GCF_036554565.1 Longimicrobium sp.
GGTCGCCCGTGCGGTACAGCCGCGCCCCCGGCCCGCCACCGAACGGATCGGCCACGAAGCGCTCGGCCGTCAGCTCCGCGCGGCCCAGGTAGCCGCGTGCCACCCCCGCGCCCCCGATGTAGAGCTCGCCCGCGACCCCCACCGGCACGGGCTCGCCCGCGGCGTCCAGCACGTAGACGCGCGTGTTCGCCACCGGCCGCCCGATCGGCACGCTGGCCCCGACGTAATCGCCGCGGACCGCTTCGGAGGTCGACCAGATGGCGGTTTCGGTGGGCCCGTACACGTTCCACAGCCCGCCCACACGGCTCCGCAGGGCCGACGCGAGATCCGCCGGAAGCGCCTCGCCGCCGCAGAGCGCCCGCATCTCCGGCGCGCCCTCCCACTCCGAGGCCACCAGCATCCGCCAGGTGGCGGGCGTGGCCTGCATCACCGTGGGCGCGTACACGCGGATCGCCTCCGCCAGCGCCGCCGGGTCCGCGGCCCGCTCCCGCGGCAGCACAATGGTCGCCGCGCCGTGCAGGAGGGGGAGGAACATCTCCAGCACGGAGATGTCGAAGGCGTAGGTGGTCACCGCGAGCAGGCGGTCCGCGGGCTCCATCGCCACAGTTTCGCGCATCGAGCGGAGGAGGTTGACCACGCCGCGGTGCGGAACGGTGACGCCCTTAGGGCGGCCGGTGGAGCCGGAGGTGTAGATCACGTACGCCAGGTGCGCCGGCGTCAGCCCCTCGATCACCGGATCCGCCGCGGGTTGATCCGCCCACTCCGCGCCATCCAGGTCGATCACCGGCGCCGCGACGTCCGCGAACAGCGCCTCCACCCCGTCCAGCGAGCGCTGCGTGAGCACGGCCACGGGCGCGCTGTCGTCCAGGACGTAGCGCAGCCGCTCGGCCGGATACGAGGGGTCGAGCGGCACGTACGCGCCCCCGGCCTTCATCACGGCGAGCAGCGCGACGACCATCTCCGCGCTCCGCTCCACGCAGACCGCCACTCGCGAATCCGGACCCACGCCCAGCGAGCGGAGGTGGTGCGCCAGCCGGTTCGCCCGCGCGTTCAGCTCCGCGTAGGTGAGCGAGCGATCCTCGAAGACCACCGCCTCGGCCTCGGGCGTGCGCTCCGCCTGGGCGGCGAACAGCTCGTGGATGCACGCGTCGGCCGGGTACTCCGCCTCCGTGCGGTTCCACGCCTCCACCACCAGAGCGCGCTCTTCCTCCGAGAGCAGCTCCAGCCGCGAGAGCCGCACGTCCGCATCCGCCACCACCTGCTCCAGCACGTAGGCCAGGTGGCCCAGCATCCGCCGGACGGTGGAGCGGTCGAAGAGGGCGGTGCTGTACTCCAGCACGCCGCCGACGCCGCCGTCGTGCGGAATGGCGGTGAGCGACAGGTCGAACCGGGTGGTTTCCGACTCCGCGCCCAGCCCCGCCATCCGCAGCCCCGCGAGGCCCGAGCCGGAGCGGTCGGCGTTCTGGAGGGTGAACATCACCTGGAAGAGCGGCGAGTGGCTCAAGCTGCGCTCCGGCTGCAGCTCGGCGACGAGCCGCTCGAAGGGCACGTCCTGGTTCTCGTACGCGCCCAGCGTCACCTCGCGCACGCGCCCCAGCAGCTCGCGGAAGGTGGGGTCGCCCGAGAGGTCGGTGCGCTGCACCAGCGTGTTGGTGAACAAGCCGATCAGCTCCTCCACCTCGCGCCTTGTGCGCCCCGCGATGGGGCTGCCCACGACGACGTCATCGCTCCCGCTGTACTTGGAGAGCAGCAGCTGGAAGCCGGCCAGCATCACCATGTACAGCGTGGCGCCCTCGCCGCGCCCCAGTGCCTGGAGGCCGTCGAGCAGCGCGCGCGGCAGATCGAACCGCTCCCGCGCGCCGCGATGCGACTGCACCGGGGGCCGGGGCCGGTCCGTCGGCAGCTCCAGCAGCGCGGGCGCGCCCGCCAGCCGCTCCTTCCAGTACGCCAGCTGCCGATCCAGCACCGCACCCTGCAGCTGCTCGCGCTGCCACACCGCGAAATCCGCGTACTGCACCGGCAGTGGCGGGAGCGGATTGGGCTCGCCGCTCGCGAAAGCGGCGTACAGCGCACCCAGTTCGCGCTGCAGCACGCCGCTGCTCCACCCGTCGGTGACGATGTGGTGGATGCACAGCAGCAGGACGTGCTCCTGGTCCGCCACCCGCAGCAGCGCGGCGCGGAAGAGCGGGCCCCGGGCTAGGTCGAACGGACGAGCCACGTTCTCCCGCGCGCGCCGCCGCACCTCCGCCATGCGCTCCGTTTCGGGAAGCCCCGACAGGTCTTCGACGGGGAGCGCAAAGCCGGAGAAGGGCACGATCACCTGCACCGCGCCGCCGTCCATCTCGCGGAAGACGGTCCGCAGCGACTCGTGCCGGCGGACGATCTCGCACAGCGCGCGCTCCAGCGCGTCCACGTCCACGGCGCCGCCCAGGCGCAGCGTGGCCGGAAGGTTGTAGGC
>NZ_DATBNB010000036.1 GCF_036554565.1 Longimicrobium sp.
CCCCCGCAAACCCCGCGGGAGAGGGGAGAACTTCGGTCGCGGTTCGACTGGCTGCCGGCGCATGCCGCGGGAGCCCCCTCTCCCCGGCCCTCTCCCCCGCTTCGCAGGGGAAAGGGAGAATTCGATCGCGTTCCCGCCACACCTGCTTCGCGCCCCTATCGCGCGCACCCTCACCGGAACAACGCGCAAAGCCCTGTCATCCTTGAGGCCCAGGCGCGCCGAATCGGCCCGCACACCATTCCTCGCGGGCCGAAGGATCTAGCCTTAAACTACGAAACAATCCTGGGCGCGGCAGCGGTCGCCCGACCCTGAGCCGCGGATCCCGGCGCCGCCGCTACCGGGCGGACACGTCCCGAAGCCGTGGGTCGATCCGGCTCACCGCGCGCACCGCCACTCCGCGCAGCTGGTGGAGCAGGTAGAGCAGGCGGAACGTGGCTCCGGATGCGAGCTTCCCGTTCCGCAGCTTGGAAAGGTAACCGGGCGACAGCGACGCGAACCGCTCGATCTGTACCTGCGTGAGGCCGCCGCGCCGGAGATCGTTGATCAGCGCCCGCTGCTGGCGCAGCCTCTTGCGCCGGTACGAGCGCTCCAGCGCCGCCTCCAGGGCATCCGTGTCGGCGGCGTTCAGGGCCATATCCCCGCAGATGTCGCAAACGGGCAGAACGAGTTGCTCGCCAACTCGCACCCGGGGATCGTCGCGGTGCTCCATCACGAACCCCGAAACGTCCGCAGGCCGCATCGTGCCTTCTCCGCACGCGCCGCAGGGGCGCTCCGGCATCATTGGCTTCTCGGTCATCTGAACCTCCTCCTGGAACGCTGCACGGTGCCACGCACGGTCGAGAGGTCATGCTCGGCGGGATGACAGGAAACGATGCCGGGCTCCCCATCCTGCATCTGGATCTCGATCTTCAGATACCACCCCTCTCCTTGAATCAACTTGCCGTATACGTCCTGCACCTGCCGGTTCGGCGTCCGGAGCGTGTGCGAATAGTCGCCGTCCTCGAGTGAGAGCACCGCCACCTTCACGTGCTCCCTCGCCTCTCGAACGGTGCACTTCCGGATACGGCAGACCACGTCCAGCGCGCGAGTCTTGTATACGTGAAAGTTGCCGCTCTGCACCTGGGCCTGGAACGCCGGTAGATCAACACCGGGCCCGGGTACGCGCGCAGCGCCGAACAGAGTCATTGGGACTCAGTCCTATGCTAAAAGGAAACCGCCCCTCTGGCAAGGGGCGGCATCAGGGAGAGATCGCGGGGAAAGATCAGAGGGTTTCGCGCAGAGCGCAATGGACATTCAGTACACGCCACAGGTGGTCCGGGTCAGGGCGCGCCTCCTCGACCCTCGATGCACCACCACACCCGGTCATCCGGCCAAGGCGCACCGAACCTACCCGCGCCCCATCCCTCGCGGGCCGAAGGATCCAGGCTGTCGGGGATCCCCGGCGCTACGGGCGGCGCGTGTACGTCACCGAAACCGTAATTGGTGTGGTCGAGGCGGGAACCGTGATCGTCTGTGCCTGCGGGCTGGGATCGTACAGGTCCCCTTCGAATCCGAAGGTGAAACAGCGTACTTCGGCCAGCCCCGCCGCGGGCCCGGCCGTGGGCCCTGCCGACGTGGTATACGCGAAAGACGCTGCTCCCTGCGCCCAGTACACGCCGCACGGCACCGACCCGTCATATTCCGCGGGAACCCCTGAGAGCTTCAGCGCGACGGCGCCAGAAGCCAGTTCAAAGGCAAAGTGCGTGGTCGCCTGGCCGCCACTCGGGACGGTAACCACGCGATTGTTGTTCAGCGCGCGGTACGTGAAGCTCGGCCCGTCCGGGTCGGGCCGGCTGCCCACCTCCAGCATGGTGATCGTGTGCGGACCCGCCGGCAACTGGTCGATCACGAGCGACAGTGCGGTGCCCATCTGCCGCTCACGCAGCAGGCCGTCGGGGCCGGCGATCCGGACCACCGCGTTCGACAGCGACGAATGCGGAACCTCGTCCCGGGTCACCAGGATTGAGCCGGGCTGCTGCGGCAGGACGGTAACCTGCGCCGTTCCCGTCTTTCCCTCCGCCGTTGCCGTGACGGGAAACGGCCCGCCGGACGCGATTCCGGTGACCACGCCGGACGCGCTGACCTGCACGAACGCCGCGCTGTTGGTCGACCAGGAAACCGTCCGGCCGCTCAGCACGTTCCCGTCCGCGTCCCGAAGCGTGGCCGTAAGCTGCTGCGTGGCCCCGACTTCTACGCTGACGGGGCTCGGCGTCACCGTTACCGAGGCCACCGGCACGGGCACCACCGTTACGACCGCGATCGCCGCCTTGCCTTCGGCCGTCGCGGTGATCATGGCGTTCCCCGGAGAAACGCCCTGCACCTGCTGCGCGGCGTTCACCGTGGCGACCGCCACGTTCGAGGTGATCAGCGTAACCTGACGGCCGGCGAGCACGTTGCCGGCCGCGTCACGGGCGGTCACCGTCAGCTGCGCCGACTTCCCCACCTCCACCTGGAGGGAGCCGGGCTCCAGCGTCAGCGATGCGATCGGAACCGGAACTACGGTGACGGTGGCGGTCGCCGTCTTGCCTTCGGCCGTCGCGGTGATGGTGGCGGTTCCCGGGGCCACGCCCTGCACCTGCTGCGCGGCGTTCACCGTGGCGACCGCCATGTTCGAGGTGATCAGCGTGACCTGACGGCCGGCGAGCGCGTTTCCGGCGGCGTCGCGGGCGGTCACCGTCAGCTGCACCGACTTCCCCACCTCCACCTGTGGCGAACCCGGCTCCAGCGTCAGCGACGCGATGGGTACCGGGACGACGGTGACGGTGGCGGTCGCCGTCTTCCCTTCGGCTGTCGCCGTGATGGTGGCGGTTCCGGGAGCCACGCCCTGCACCTGCATGGCGGCGTTCACCGTGGCGACCGCCGCATTCGAGCTGACGAGCGTAACCTGGCGTCCGGCCAGCGGGTTCCCGGCCGCGTCACGGGCCGTCACCGTCAGCTGCACCGCCTTCCCCACCTCCACCTGCGGCGAGCCGGGCTCCACCGTCAGCGACGCGATGGGGACCGGGAGGATGGTTACGGTGACCGTTCCGCTCTTTCCGTCCGTGCTCGCGGTAACGTTCGCCGTACCGGCACTCACGCCGGTGAGCATTCCCCCCGCGCCCACGGTCGCCACCGCGTCGCTGCTGCTCGTCCAGGTGAAGGTCTTCCCCGCGACGGCGCCGCCCGCGGCGTTCCTGGCGACCGCCGAAAGCTGCATCGTCTGTCCGCCGATCACCGGCCCACTGGGCGCGGCTACTTCGACGGTCGCGACCACGTTGTCCGTTGGCGGTGGCGTGACGCCCCCGGATTCTCCCCCGCATCCGGCGGAGAGAATCGCGCTGAAACCGACGAACATGAGCGCGGACAGACGCATGCGGCCTCGGGGTATGCTTTGGGAATGGTGTGTGGGCTGGGAGGGAAAATAACAGTTTTTCGCGCGCGGAGCAAACATATGTCCCCGCTCAGGGCGGGCGTGCCGCCTCGGCCTGCAGGAGGTGGTACGGGTTCAGGTCGCGGCCCTTCCACCAGCGGTTCGGGTCCGTGACCGTGTGGATGGAGAAGTGGAGGTGCGGCGATCCCGTGACGTTCCCCGTGCTCCCCACGTACCCGATCACGTCGCCCGCGCGGACGAGGTCGCCTTCCTTGAGCCCCGGCCGATAGCCGTGCAGGTGGGCGTAGTAGTAGATGGTCCGCGCGTCGCTCCCCCGCTGGTAGATGGAGATACCGCCCACCGCGTTGGAGTCGCGCTTCACGATCACCCCCTCCGCCGCCGCGACGACGGGCGTGCCCTGCTTCGCGAAGATGTCGACTCCCTTGTGCAATCGCCCGCCGGAGCGCGCGGCGCCGTACGTGTCCTTCAACTCGCCCCGCAGCACCCCCGCGACGGGGATCGTCAGCCCGGCCGCATCCGCCGCGGGCACCGCGAGGCTGGCCCGCGTCGGGAAGCCGATCGTGAGCACCCGGTCGGCGGCGGCAAGGTAGATCGCCAGCCCCACGATCAGCGCCACCTCCGCCAGCGCCACGCCGATCGTCGCGCCACGCAGGGTGACGCGCGGCATCCTCATCCGCCACCGGCCGCGAAAAGCTTCGCCACCTCGGGCTTCATCACCGTGCCCCTGGCGTTGCGCGGAAGGGCCTCCACCCGGCGCAGGTCGCGGGGCAGCTTGTAGGGCGCCAGGTGGTCGCGCGCCCACCCCTGCAGTTCATCCAGCGTCACCGCCGATCCATCCGCCGCCTCCACCGCCACGCAGATCCGCTCGCCCCAATCGGGATCGTCCACGCCCACGACGGCGCACTCGGCGATGGCGGGATGCGTGCGCAGCACCTCCTCGATCTCCAGCGCCGAGACCTTGTATCCGCCCGTCTTGATGATGTCGACGCTGCGGCGGCCCAGAAGCCGGTAGTACCCGTCTTCCACCACGGCCACGTCGCCGGTGCGGAACCAGCCGTCGCGAAACGCCTCCCCCGTGGCCTCGGGGCGGCGCCAGTACTCCAGGAATACGCTGGGCCCGCCGATCTCCACCTCGCCGGGCGTGCCGGGAGGCGCTTCCCCGCCCTCGTCGTCCACCAGCCGCACGCGCACGCCGGGGAGCGGCAGCCCCACGAACCCCGGCCGCCGCTCGCCGTGAAGCGGGTTGCCGAGCGCCATGCCGATCTCCGTCATCCCGTAGCGCTCCAGCAGCACGTGCCCGCTGATCTGCCGCCACCGCTCCAGCGTCTGCACCGGCAGCGCGGCGGAGCCGGAGACCATCAGCCGCATTCGACGGCACCCTTCGGCCATGCGCGCCTGGCGCTCGGGCGGGGCCTGGTCGTACGCGGCGATCAGCCGGTTGTAGACGGTGGGAACGGCCATGAACAGGGTCAGCCGCCCGCTCTCGATCGCCCGCCACGCCTCGTCCGCATCGAAGCGTGCCAGGATTTCGCATGTCGCGCCGGACCACAGGGCACACGAAAGCACGTTCACGATGCCGTGCACGTGGTGAAGCGGCAGCACCAGCAGCGTGCGGTCATCCGCCGACCACTCCCACGCCTGCACCAGCGTGGTCACCTGCGCGCGCAGGTTGGCGTGCGTGGTCACCACGCCCTTGGGCTTTCCCGTCGTGCCGCTGGTGTAGACGATCATCGCCCGGCGCGCCTCGTCCACCCCGGGGAGCACCCCGGGGTCGGCGGCGAGCGCGTCGTCGGTCGATAGGAAACGCCGCCCGTTGCGCTCCGCGATGGGGCGCAGCACCTCCGCGAATCCGCCGTCCGCCATCACGATGGACGCGTCGGCATCCTGCACCACGTACTCCAGCTCGGCCGGGGGATGGGAGACGGCGAGGGGAACGGCGATGCCGCCCGCCCGCCAGATCCCCCACTGCGTGGCGACGTAGTGCCATCCCGGGGCCGCCAGGAATGCGACACGCGTCTCGCGCAGGTCGTCCGCTCCGGCCAGCAGTGCCGAAGCCACGCACGCGGACGCATCCAGCAGGTCCGCGTACGTGAATCGGCCTTCGGGCGCCACGACGGCCGTGCGCTCGGTATGGGCGCGTGCCTGCATGACGATGGGCGGATCAGGATTCTCGAGGGGCATGGGCGGGCGCGGGCGGGTGGAGGTGACCGGCTCCGCAATGTAGGCGGCGGACCCCGCCTGCGCACGCTGGCCCGGGCGGAGCGTCCGCAATCGGCTCGCCGCACGGCCGGATTCGTCCAGCGCGAGATGTGGCGGCTCATGTGAACATGACATCGCGGGAACACCTCGGGCGAAAACCGCGGTTATTGCCGGGCTACTGCCCTTCCGCGTACGCATCGGGACGAATGGTGGAATTCGCAAATCATGTGTGTCGGCAGCAAAGGAACGGGCTGCCCGAAAGGGGCGCGTTCTCCAGGCGGCGGCTTGCACAACCGGGGTTGTCAACGCGCGATTTGTCGTTCATCTTTCCACTGCGGACACCCTCGTTCCATCCCCCATGAACCATCCCCTGGCGGCGTCCCCGCCCGGCGAGCGCCTCGCACTTTCGCGCGGACTCGCCAATTTTCTCGTCGAACTGGCGATTGCGCTGCAGCACCATGGCGTCTATCCGCCCGGGCATCCGTTCCTGGCGCGCTCCGCAGAGGGCGTGGTGCGCCGGCTGGACACGGTGCTGCTCGACCGGGCCTCGCTTTCGTTCGGCGTGGCGCGGCGGCAGCTGGTGATCGAAGGCGTGGCGACGGACGAGAGCAACCCGGTGCTGAGCGGGCTGGCGGACCGCCTTCACCGCCACCGCGTGGGCGCCGTGACGCTCCGGCGCGGGCTGGACGTGGACGAGGTGTCGGCGTTCCTCTGCTTCCTGGCGCGTGAAACGGAGCCCGGACGTCCCCCGCGCGAATGGGGGAACGAGGGATGGCCGCACGCCAGCCTTCACTCCCTCTCGTACGCGCAGCTGGAGCTGACCGGCGACGGCGCTGCCGACGACGGGCACGCCACCGCCGGGGTGCGCGCGGCGCAGCTGTGGGTGGGGCTGGCGCGGGCGGCGCTGGCGTCGGGGACCGAGACGGACGAGACGCCCGAGCCCGCCGTGGTGGCGAAGGCCATCGAGCAGAACGCCCACGCCGTGGCGTACGACCAGGTGATCGTGGGATACCTGCTTCAGCTTGCCCAGGAGCTGCGGACGGAGGGCGGGCGCGGCTCGGCCGAGGTGCGGCGCCGCATGTCTGACATGCTGGGGCGGCTGAACCCGGCCACCATCAAGCGGCTGCTGGAGATGGGTGGCGACGGGGCGCAGCGCCGCCGTTTTCTCCTGGATGCCAGCCACGGGTTCGCCAGCGACGCCGTCGTGCGCCTGGTGGAGATCGCGGCCGAGAGCGAGGGGCAGACCATCTCCAACTCGCTCGTGCGCCTGCTGAACAAGCTGGCCACCCACGCGGGCGAACCCGCCGGCGCCACGCGCGCCGCCGCCGACTCTGCCCTGCGCGAGCAGGTGGAGGCGCTGGTGGGCGGCTGGGGGCTCGCCGATCCCAATCCGCAGGCCTACACCCGCGTGCTGGACGGCCTCTCGACCTCCCTGGCCGGCATCATCGACCTGCTCCCCGGCCCCAACTCTCCCGAGCCCGAACGCATCCTGGAAACGGCGCTGGAGGTGGGCGGCAACGGCCCCACCATCTGGGCCGCGGTCCAGCGGATGGAGGCGGCCGGCCAGCTGCACCGGGTGGTGCACCTGCTGGCTGACGCGCCGCGCCCGGGCGAGCTGGTGGACGCGGGATGGGCGTACGCCTGCCGTCCGGACGGCGTGCGCAGGCTGCTGCGCGAGGGCGCGGACGCATCCGCCGCGCTGGACGCCGTGCTGGCGCGGACGGGTGCGGACGCCGTTCCGCCGTTGCTGGACGAGCTGGCGGATTCGGAAAGCCGCACGGTCCGCCGCGCCGCCGTGGACCGACTGGTCGCGCTGGGGCCGGCGGCGCTCCCGGAAATCGGCCGGCGGATGGCGGATGATCGATGGTACCTGATCCGCAACCTGCTTTCCATCGTCGCGGGCATCGGCGCGGCGCCGGACGGCTTCTCCGTCGCGCCGTTCCTGCGCCACGAGGATGAGCGGGTGCGGCGCGAGGCGTTCAAGGCGGCGCTGCGGCTGGGCGGCGACCGCGAGCGCGTGCTCGGGATGGCGCTGACCGATCCCGACACGCAGGTGCTGCGGCTGGCGCTGGCCGACTGCGCCGACGCGTGCCCCGCCCCGGTGCTTCCGCTGGTCTGCCGCCGCATCGACGATCCCGCCACCGAGCCGGAGGTGCGCGCGCTGGCGGCTCGCGTGTTGGGCGGTTCGCGTGAGCCGATCGCCGTCGCCACGCTGGTGCGCGTGGCCAGCGCGGGACGCACCCTGCTGGGCCGCGTGCGCCTGGCCCATCCCACCCCCGAAGTGCTGGCCGCCATCGCCGCCCTGGGCCGCGGCTGGCCTCAGCATCCCGTTGCCAAGCCGGTGCTGGATGCCGCCCGGCGCTCCGGCCATCCCGAGATGCTCCGCCTGCTCACCACATCGCCCGCCACCGCATGAGCGACGCCGTACGCTTTCTCACCGGGATGGCGCAGGCCATCGCCACGCTGGCGCTGTACGGCGACGGCCACCCCGCGCGCGAGCGGGCGCTGGACGCCGCCTACCAGCCGCTGGCAGACCTGCAAGGTGCCCAGCCCCGGCAGTCGTTCACCTTTCTGGGCGACGAGGTGGTGCACGGTTCCACGCCGCTGGGCGAGCTGCGCAACTGGGAGTGGAGCGGCCGGCTGGTCGCCGCGGGAATGCAGCGGCTGGAGTTCGACGAGCGGGTGTCGCGCGACGAGCTGGAGGCGTTGCTGGAGGAGGTCCTGGCGCGGCTGACGCTGCAGGTGATGGACTCGCCCGAAGCGCGGCAGATGCGGCCGTCGCGCATCCGCATGGGCGCGGTGGGGGTGCGGGGCGAGACGAGCCCCGTCGAAACGTTGACCGCCACGCTGGACTACTCGCTGGCGGACGAGGTGCAGGCCATCCGCTGGATGCACGACGAGGTGGAGCAGATGCGCCCGGTGCCGCTGGCCGAAGCCGAGGCGGTGGTGCGCTCGCTTTCCGTGGCCATGCACGGCGAGCAGCAGATGATCCTCCCGCTGCTGCGGCTGCGCACCCACGACGAGTACACCACCACGCACTCCATGAACGTGGCGGTGCTCACGATGGCGATGGCCGAGTTCCTGGGCTATCCGCAGTCCGACATCCGCGCGTTCGGCGTGGCGGGGCTGCTGCACGACATCGGCAAGGTGCGCATTCCCCGCGACATCCTGAACAAGCCGGGGAAGCTGACGCCGGAGGAGCGGGCCATCATCAACCGCCACCCGATCGACGGCGCGCGGGTGCTGCTGGACACCGAGCGCAACCTGGACATGGCGGCGGTGGTGGCGTACGAGCACCACATCATGCACGATGGCGGGGGCTATCCCGCGCTCCACTACTGCCGAAGCTGCCACTCCGCCAGCCGCCTGGCCCACGTCTGCGACGTGTACGACGCGCTGCGCACCAACCGGCCGTATCGCGAGGCGTGGCCGGCGGAAAAGGTGCTCGGGTACATCGAGGAGCGTGCGGGAACGGAGTTTGATCCCGGCGTGGCTACCTCGTTCGTCCAGATGATGCGGCAGTGGGAGCAGCGCTTCGCCGTCCTCGAAGACGAGCGCCAGCCCGTTCGCGCGCCGGTCCCTGCGGGGGCAGCCGAGGCCTCGGTTCCCGTGACCGCTGCCGCGCCTACGCTTGAAGGTGCCCCAGGCTAGATCCTTCGCCCCGCGAAGTTCCGGTTGCGGGCCGCTCCGGGGCGCTTGGGGCTCAGGATGACAAGCTCTTGTGTGCATCAACGGTTTGGGAGCAGCCCCATACTGGCTCCCTTCCCCCGCGCAGTTTGCGGGGGAAGGGCTGGGGATGGGGGGCGCTCGAGGCATGCGCCGGCCCGAATCGAAACGCCACACGACTGGTGGTACCCCTCTCCCACGCTGTTTGTGGGAGAGGGTCGCACGCGTGTCAGCGCGGCGGGGTGAGGGCCCCACGGCAGGCGACGACTCGGCAACGGTGACCGCTGCCGCGCCCAAGCTCGTACGTGCCTCCGGCTAGATCCTTCGCCCCGCGAAGTTTGTATTGCGGGCAAGTCCGGCGCGCCTGGGGCTCAGGATGACAGAGCCTGGTGTGCATCAACGGTTTGGGAGCGCACACGATGACAGGTCCTGGTGTGCAACCACGGTTTGGGAGCAGCCCCACACTGGCTCCCTTCCCCCGCGGGGTTTGCGGGGGAAGGGCTGGGGATGGGGGGCGGCCGAGGCATGCGCCGGCCCCCGTCGAAACGCCAGAAGTACGGGTGAGGGCTCACCGCAGCGGAATCCAGTACGTCATCTTGAGCGCCAGGTAGTTGTCGCCGTCTGCGCGGAAGGTGTCGCCCAGGTCGCCCACGCCCACGGGACGTCCGCCGGCGGCCTCCGCGTAGCGGTTCTGCTGCCACACCAGGAACAGCGTGCTCCCTGGCCGCCACTCCCACCGCATTACCGTGTTGCTGCGGAACGAGAGTACGTTGAAGTCGTTGTCGGGCAGGGTGAACGACGCGGTGCCGTCGGTGACCGCGTAGCCGTCGTCCGTCGGCTGGATGGTGCTTCCGTCGCGGCCGTACACCCGCAGGCCGCGGCTGCGCGCCGCTGGCAGCTCGCCGAAGGTGTGGTAGCGTCCCGAAGCCGCGTAGGGCTCGGCGTACAGCTCCAGCGAGAGGTCCGGCGTGAACAGGTAGCTCGCCCGCATCCGCGCCACCAGTTCGCTGCGGTCGATGTGCGCGAACACGTAGCGCGTGCCGAACGTTGCCTGCGGCCCGCCCGGGCGCGTGCCCACGTACTGGCGCGGGTCCGTCCAGCGCTGGTAGTTGGGCTCCAGCGAAAGCTGCCACTGCGGCGCGGGCCGGATGGACACGCCCGTGAAGAGCCGGAGCCACTCCTGCCCCTGCACGCTCCCGCCCCGCTCCACCTGCATCCGCAGCCGCGTCTTCGCCGAACTCGCGTTGCCGATGCCGAGGATGGTCATCCACGCGTGGTCGGTGCCCATCAGCGGGCCGCCGCGCGTGGCCGACGCGCTGTTCGCGGGCAGATCCACCCACCCGGTGAAGGTCCCGCGCCAGAAGTTCTTGAGCGTAGCCGTCGCGCTCGTCGTGACCGCTCCCCAGGTGCGCGTTCCCGAGAGGTCCCACGCATTCTCGTTCCCCACGGTCACGCTGTAGCTGCGGAATGCCCCGCGCGGCCGGGTTTCGCGGTAGGTGAGCCCGGCGTTCACCTCCGCGCGGTCCGTGTGGCCCATGGCGCCCGCGTCGTTCAGCTCGAACCCGGGCGTGCGGGCTTCGGCGTCCACACTCCAGAGCCAGTGCGTGCCGCTGTTGCGGGAGATCCCCAGGGAAGTACGAACGCCTGACAGCGAGGTGCGCGACGGGTCCAGCTCCACGTGGGTGGCGTCCGGCCGCTGGTAGTAGCGCACGGGAGCGCGCTGCACGCGAAGGATGGCCAGCGAATCGCCCTGCACGTAGCTCGCGCCCACGTCGCCGCTCAACACGTACTCGCCGTTGCGGAACCGAAGGTTCCAGTCCACCCCGCCGCTGAACGCCTGCCGGTTCATGTACGCCGCCAGGGGCTCGCCGGCCTCGACGTCGCGGTGCACGCCGGTGACCACGAAGCCCGCGGTGGACCCCGAGCGCCCCAGCTCCTGCTGCACCCGCGCCACGCCCGTGACCGTTCGGGGTGCCGCGACGAACCCGTCGAACTCTCCGGCGTCCGTATCGAAGGTGCGCACCCGTTCCTGGTCCGTTACCGCCGCCAGCACGCCGATGGAGGTAGCCGAGGGCAGGCGGCCGGTGAGCTTGGCGGCACCCAGGATGGTGGAGGTGGAGGGCACGTCCAGGTAGGTGTACTCGCCCACCAGGCGGTCGGCCAGGCCGAACACCGCGGCCGAACGCGGGGGCGCGCCGATGCGCCGGGAGTAGAA
>NZ_DATBNB010000037.1 GCF_036554565.1 Longimicrobium sp.
GGCCTCTCCCCCATAAACCCCATGGGGGAGAGGAGTATTCGACTGCGCTTCGGCTGGGCCCGCGCATTCGACTGGCTCCCTTCCCCCGCGCAGTTTGCGGGGGAAGGGCTGGGGATGGGGGGCGCCCGCCGCCGCGCCAGACCCCGTCGAGACGCACCAAACCCTGAAGTGTACCCCCTCTCCCACGCTGTTTGTGGGAGAGGGTGGCACGCGTGTCAGCGCGGCCGGGTGAGGGCCCCACGGCAGCCGAGGCGTCGGGTTTTGTGACCGCTGCCGCGCCCGGGCTGGTACGTGTCGGCCGCTAGATCCTTCGCCCCGCGACGATTGTGCTGCGGGCAGGTGCGGTGCGCCTGGGCCTCAGGATGACAGGGCTCTGTGACATGGCTGCTCAGCCGCGCGTCCGTTGCCGCCGATGGTAGGGTGCTTTGCGATGTCCCGAGGTTCAACCCCGCCCGCGTCCGTTGCCGCTCCCTGACCGCCTGCCGACCTCGTCCACCGGCGGGCGCTTCGCGGAGTTCACCGTCAGCTCAGAGTGCACGCCGCGCACCCCGTCCACATCCCACGTGTCGTCGGTGGCGTAGCGCACCTCGTGGTAGTCGGGAAGCTCGCCGCGCAGCGTCACCACGCCGTCCTTCACCTCCACCGTAATCGCCTCGGCGTCTACCCAGGTATCGTAGAAGAGCGCGTCCTCCACGTCCTTCTTCACCTCGTCGTCCGGGCGGCGGCGGGTGCGCAGGCGGTGGTGGTACGGGCCCAGGCCGTAGCGCGCGGGTCCGTGCACGTTTCCGCTCTCCCACTGCCCGTCTTCCCGCAGCGGCTGGGGCCCGCGATCGTCCGCCACGCGCCCTCCGCCAGCGCCGGGGTACGGGCGGAAGTCGCCGCCGTAGCCGCCCCGCGGACCCATCCCCATTCCGGGACCCGCGCCGCGGGCAGGGTTCCAACCGCTGGGTCCGGCCCAGCCGGCATCGTATGGCGGCATCCGTCGTTCCTCCGGGCAAGTGTGCGCCGGGCGGCGCGGGCCCACTGCCCGCGCCGCCCGAAATCGCCCGCGTCAGGGCCGCAACAACCGTTCCAGCCAGGGCTCCATCTCCCCGTCCGGAGGGCCGGGCGGAAGAGGCCGGCCCGCTACCTCGTGGAGCACCCGCGCCAGCCGGTCCGGCCGGTCCGTGATCACCCCGTCCGCGCCCCACGACAGCAGCCGGCGCATGTCTGCTTCCTCGTCCACCGTCCAGACGTGGACCGCCACGTTGTGCGCGTGCGCCTCGGTGATCCAGCGCGGACTCAGCACCTGCCGGCCGCCGCTGCGCTCCGGCATCTGGAAGGCATCCACCGGCGGTCGGTACAGGCGCGTGGCGTGCGCCAGGTGCAGGGCGTAGAACGCGTACAGGTCCTGTCCGCCCGCGCTGGTCGGCCCCGCGTAGTCGTGAAAGAGCGAGCGGTTGCGGCTGTCCCCGGCGGCAATGAGAACGCGGTGCGCGGATCCGGTTTCCTGGATGGTCCGCAGGACGGCGGCCTGCGCGCGCCCGTCCTTGACCTCCACGTTCACGCGCGCGTCCGGAAGCGCGTCCAGCACCTCGCGCAGGGTGGAGATGCGCACGCCGGTGTCGCGGAAGGGAAAGGTGCGGCCGCCGTCTGGCGTGTAGCGGTAGCCGGCGTCCAGCCGCTGCAGCTCGGCCAGGGTGAAGCCCGCCACGTCACCTGAACCGTCCGTGGTGCGGTCTACCTGCGCGTCGTGGATGACCACGCACTCGCCGTCGCGGGTGGGCTGCACGTCGATCTCCAGCAAATCGGCGCGCCACCAGTGCAGGGCGCGCCGAAAGGCGAGGAGCGTGTTTTCGGGCGCCAGCCCCGAGCCGCCACGGTGGGCGATCAGCAGGGGCGCGCCCGCCAGGTAGCGGTACCCGGGACGCGAGCCGCCACCGAGCGGAAGCCAGGGAGAGCGCACGGGAAGCGGAATCCGCGCGCGGCGGATCAGGCCGCGGCTTCCAGCCGGTCGATCTCGCCCGATTCCAGGCCGTACAGGCGGTACAGCACCAGGTCGATCAGCCGGCCGGTCATCACGCGGGCGTACACCAGCTTCTGCGAGTCGGCGCCGCTTTCCACGTAGGCCGTCAGGTCCAGGTACTTGTCACCAAGCATGGTGAGAATCTCCTCCACCGCGTCGGGGTGCGGCCGTGCGGGCGCCAGCGCGTCAGCCGGAACCTTCTCCACCAGCAGCCCCTCGATCAGCGCCAGGAACCCGGAGAACACCATCTCGGTCAGGTGCCCGCCGGGAATGGCCTCCTCGTCGGTCAGCTCTTCCCAGGCCAGCTCGTTGTCGTACAGGTCTTCGCCCTGGCGCTTGAAGTTGTCGAGCCCCTCGGGCGAAAGCGGCTCCGCGTGCTTGGCCACGCGCTCCGCTGGGCGGCCCAGCGACTCCAGGATGCGCGCGCGGCGGCGCTCTACGTAGGCGGCTCCAGACACGGGGGCGGCGGCTTGGCTGCTCATGGGGATCAACGGTTCCAGCGGGGCTGCGGACGTCTGCTTGGGGGGCTGAACATAGGCTGGACGCGGGCGCGCCGCAACGTGGGAGGGGAGTGCGTGAGTGCGTGAGTGCGAAAGTGCGAAAGTGCGAAAGTGCGAAAGTGCGAAAGTGCGAAAGTCGGCTCCCGGCGCGTCAGGCGTGCTGGACGGCGGCTTCGGGTTCTGCCGAGGGGGCGGTGGAAGGCTGTGCATCCACGTCCGCAAGGGACAGGTCCGCGCCGTCCAGGGAGCCGGGGTCCAGCCGCGCGCCCGCCAGGTCGGCGCCGCGCAGGATCGCGCCCTCCAGGTTCGCGCCGCTCAGGTCTGCCCCGGTCAGGTTGGCGCCGGTGAAGTTGGCGCCGCGCAGGTCTGCCCCGCACAGCCGCGCGCCCGTGAGGTCGGCGTGCTCCAGCGCCGCGTGCTCCAGCCGCGCCGCCGACAGGTCGGTGCCGTGAAGGTAGGCGCCGGTCAGGTTGGCTCCCTTCAGGTGCGCGCCCTCCAGGTCGGCGCCGGTGAGCACCGCGCCCTTCAGGAACGCGCCCGTCAGCCGCGCGCCCTTGAGGTGTGCCCATTCCAGGAACACGCCCTCGGCGTACGCCCACTCCATCGTCAGCCCCTCGCCGTGCACGCCCCAGAGGTTGGCCGCCTTCAGGAACGCCTCGGTGAGATTGGCCTCCGTGAGGTCCGCGCTCACCAACACCGCCCCGGCCAGCTCCGCGCCCGACAGGTTGGCCCCGCGCAGCGACGCGCCGGACAGGTGGGCACCCTTCAGGATCGCCCGCTCCAGGTTGGCCCCGCCCAGCTCCGCCCGCTCCAGCCGTGCACCGTGCAGGTCTGCCCCGCGCAGGCGCAGGTGGCCGGCGGCGATGAGCATCCACAGGTCGCGGTCCGAGAGAATGCGGGGCTCCATGGGCAGTCTCAGGGTGGCGGGTGAAATTCAGCCGCGGTCGGCGCCCTGGGGCGCAAGCCGCCAGCGCATGCGGCCAGCCCAGCCGCAGCGGGGGCACTCGCGGGCGGCGCCGCCCAGCCGGGCCAGGGCGCGGTCCAGCCCGGTGGTTCGCCCCGGCTGCCCGGTGACGGCGCGGCAGGTGGGGCACACGGGGGCTTCCGGAAGCGCGGCCACGTAGCGCAGCGCGACGTAGGAAGCAATCAGACTGATGGCGAGCACCGCCCACAACACTGCGGCCAAAGGCACCTCCCTGCGCCGCTTGCGTTTGGCCAGCCACGGCGGGGCCGACTCCGGACAGAGCTTATGCAACGCGCGTTCCCGGCGGATCGCACGGACCTTGCTCAGGGGCCAGGCTCCCCGAAACCGGCAGCGGAACGCGGGGGCACGGATGCCGCATGGGGCCCCACCCGAGCCGGGCAGCGGGCGCCGGCGCTGAACAACGAACCGCAGGAGTTGACGACGATGACCAAGCGCAACGAGGACCCCGCCTTCGATCCCGAGGAGATCGACGAGGCCGATCCGCTCGGCGAGCAGGCGTTCGCCGAGGCCGGATTTCAGGACGCCGACGACGGCGGCCCCGACTTCTCCGCTCCCGGCCTGGTGGATTCGGCCGATGACAAGCGGCCCGGCGGCTTCGGGCAGAAGGTGGCGGGCGTGCCTGAGGACCAGCAGCGCGTGCTGAACACGCCCAGCGAGCAGCGCCCGGACAGCGAGAACGCCGTCATCCGCGAACGCGGCGGCGAGAGCAAGGGTGACCCCGCGGTCGGCGGCACGCGGGACTGAGGGGGC
>NZ_DATBNB010000038.1 GCF_036554565.1 Longimicrobium sp.
GTCGGCCCGCCCCCGAATCCATCCGCCCCTCGCCCCCGGACCATGCACAGCCTCACCCGCCTTTCCCTCGCATTGATCGTGGCCGCCGCAACCGCCGCCTGCCGTCCCGCCGGGGCCCCGCGGCCCGCGGACGAGCCCGCCATCGTCACCCGCGCGCAGTGGGGCGCCCGCGCGCCGACGCTGCCCATGCAGCCGCACCAGCCCGTGCGCATCACCGTGCACCACACCGCCGGCGCGCAGGACACGGCCCGCTCCCTGGCAGACAAGCTGCGCGCCCTGCAGCGCTTTTCGCAGGAAGAGGGCACTCTGGGCGACGGCCGCATCAAGAAGGCCTGGGCCGACATCCCCTACCACTTCTACATCGCCCACGACGGCGCGGTGGGCGAGGGGCGGGAGGTGGGCTACGTGGGCGACTCGAACACGCAGTACGACCTGCGCGGGCACGTGCAGGTGGTGCTGGAGGGCAACTTCGAGAACGAGTCGGTGACGGACGCGCAGTACCAGAGCCTGCGCCGGCTGGTGGCCCACCTGGCGCGCCGGTACCGCGTGCGCCCGGAGCTCATCACCGGGCACAAGGACAACGCCCCGACGCTCTGCCCGGGCCAGGACCTGTACCGCCGCCTCCCCGAGCTGCGCCGCGCGGGGGCGGCCGGCGGATGACCCTTGGTGT
Organism: Longimicrobium sp.; assembly: GCF_036554565.1. Taxonomy (NCBI): domain Bacteria; kingdom Pseudomonadati; phylum Gemmatimonadota; class Longimicrobiia; order Longimicrobiales; family Longimicrobiaceae; genus Longimicrobium; species Longimicrobium sp. The sequence goes on from NZ_DATBNB010000038.1 coordinate 671, forward strand.
GGCACACGATGTCATCCCGATGGAGCGGCCACGGAAAACCTGCCCCTGCACGGCAGACCGCAGCGACTGAGGGATCCGCCACACACCGCGCGATTACACCCCCATGCGGAGGCGTCGGCATCCCAATTTCTTCCTGTCGTCGCGAACGGACGCGCAAACCGCCGAACTGCACCGGCCTCGATGGATGCGAGCCGCGGCACGTTGGACAGAGTGGGTGGCGGATCCCTCAGTCGCTGCGGAGCACGGTGTGAGTGCAGGCTCGCCGGGGCCGCTCCATCGGGATGACAGCGCGGGCTTTGGCCGCGATTCGGGGACTGGTTCGGCTGGACCGGACCTTCAGCCGCGCAGGGGCGAGTGTGTGGCGGATCCCTCAGTCGCTGCGGAGCACGGTGTGCGTGCAGGCTCGCCGGGACCGCTCCATCGGGATGACAGCGCGGGCTCTCGGGAGGTGCCGTGGGCGTGCAGGTGACGAGAAGGATGGACGCCGAAGGAGCGGGCGACTCGGGCGGGGCGCCGCCGGGAACGGAGGATGCGGAAACGGCCGGACGGGCGGGGAACCCACGGGGAGGGAACGACGAATGTCGCTGCGCGAAATCCGTGACGAGCGGGGGATCGAGTGGCAGGTGTGGGACACCAAACCCACGCTGCGCCTGGGAGAGGAGGTGGCCGGCGCGCACCTGCACGAAGACGCCGTCGAGGGATGGCTTACCTTTCAAAGCCCCAACGAGCGCCGGCGGTTCTACCAGGTTCCGGCGGGGTGGAACGAGCTGTCCGACGGCGACCTGCTGCGCCTGTGCGAGCACGCCGTCCCCGTGCAGACCACCCGGCCCTAGCCGCCGCTCCCCTGCCCTGCCTCCGGTATCGCGGGGCCCGTCCAGCGCATCACCGCGGCCACCACCTCCTTGGGCTCGATGGGCTTGGTCAGGTAGGCATCGAACCCCGCCTCCAGCGCGCGGCTGCGGTCGTCTGCCAGGGCGTGCGCGGTGATGGCCAGCACGGGAATGCCGGCCGTGGCGGGATCGGACTTCAGGATGCGCGTCGCCGAAACCCCGTCCATCCCCGGCAGGCCGATGTCCA
>NZ_DATBNB010000039.1 GCF_036554565.1 Longimicrobium sp.
CCGCCAGCACGGCCTCGAACGCCTCGTCCGGAACGGGCATCTCCGTGGCCGACTGGCGCCACGCTGTGATCGCCTCCACCGCGGCCGCGCGCGCGGTGTCTGCCTCGCGGCCCGCGGTGCGGAAGCGGTCGTCCGCGTGCCGCAGCTCGCGCCCGGCTACCTCGCTGGCCTTCCGCGCCCCGTCCAGCCGGCCCGTTGCCGCGGCGACCGCGTCGAGCGCCGCGCCGACGGCGTCGAGCACCATGCGGCGTTGCGCCGCCTCGCCCTCGATGGACGAGCGCGCCAGGTCCGCCGCGATGCCGCCGCTCCCGTCGATGCCGAGCGTGCCCAGCGCGTCGACGGCGAGCGCGGCACGCTGTTCCAGCGACGGCCAGTGCGCGCGATGCGCCGCGTCGCGGCCGGATTCCAGCCGCTCGCCCAGGCGCGCACGCTGCCGCGTCCATGACTGTTCATCGGCGACGAGCGCCTTCTGCTCGCGGTCGGCGGCTTCCTGCGTCCGCTTGCGATCCGCCCGCAGCGCCTCGTAAGCGTCGAGCGCGCTTCCGTGCTCCGCCCGCACCTCGCGCAGCCGGTCCTCTACGTCGAACGCTTCGCTGGCGCGGTACTGCTCCTTGAGAACGGAGACGCGGCCGCCCTTTTCCGCGCGCTCGGACGCCAGCCCTGTCCGCACGTCCCGCTGCCGCTCGATCTCGGCGCGCGCGGCATCCAGCCGGCCGAGCAGGTCGTCGTGCTTCCGCTTCCGATCCGCGTGCTCGCTCGAAGCCTTGCGATATGCGGCGGCGGCCTGGCGCGCACGGGCCAGCACGGCGGCTTCCTGCGGCCCCTCCAGCTCCCGTGCGACCGATAGCTGGTCGTGCAGGCGCTTCAGCTCCTCCTCGATCGTGTCCAGCTTCGAGAAGACCTCGGATGCCGCGTCTATCTTGTCGGACTGGATGGGCGGAAGCGACTCCTTGAGCAGCGCTTCGACCTTCTTGGGATTGAGCCCCTCGCCCAGCTTGGGCGTGCGCACCACGTGCAGCATCTCCAGGAAGCGCTCGTAGTCCTCCACGGTCTGGAATCCGAAGAGCGCGTCGTTCACGGCGGACTTGTAGGTGCGCTGGTCGTCCGTCACCTGCCCGTGGCGGCCCAGCCGGTCGCGCAACTCTCCCGGGCGCAGCGGGCGTCCTTTCTCGTGCAGGTGGAATCCACCGTCTTCCACGCGATGGGTGCCATCCATCACGAATCCCCAGCGCTCCACCTTCTGGTTCGTCCAGTCGCGCGACGAGCGCAGGCCAATGCCGATGGTGTGATGCACGCCCGACGCGCCGCGCTCGAACTCCAGGGCGATGTACGCCGTGCGCTCGCGGTGCCAGTTGGGGCTGCCCTCCTGCGCGTCGTCCTTGCCGATCAGGTAGTAGCGGATGGACCGGTCGTTGCTGCCCATGGTGTCCACCCTGTCCGGGGTGAGCATCATGTCCAGCACCAGGGTGATGGCGGTAACGAGCACGGTAGACTTGCCGGACTCGTTCTGCCCGGTGAGCATCAGGTTGCCGCGCCCGAAGTGGAAGATCTCCGGCTCCTCGAACAGCCAGTAGTTCTGCAGGATCAGCCTGCGCGGCAGCCACCGGTCCGGGTCTCCCGCGTGCATGGCGTCCAGCAGCGCCTGCATCCGCGGGGGCACCCCCGCGAGCTTGAAGAAGTCAGCCTGCATTCGTTCGCCAGTCGCCATCGTTCAGGGCTATTCGAGGTCCGGAAGCTGGTCGCGAGGAACGCCCAATCGGATGGAACGCGACTGGCCGGGGATGCGCGAGATCAACTTCGCCGCCTCCAGCTTGACGATCATCTGATGGACGGTCGGCGCGCTCACGCCGAAGTAGCGAACGAAATCCGCCTCGGCCGGCGGGACTCGGTTCAGCTTGGTGTAGTAGTAGATGAACGCCAGGTACTGCCCCTGCTTGGGCGTGAACGCCGCTCGTGCCAAATCGCGGTTCGTCATCGATCCTCCGCATCATCATCCGAAACCGCCTCGCCGGCATAGTGCGCGGCCAGGCGCCCGGCGGTGGGGAGCACAAGGTACTGGCCGGGCACATCCGTATCACGCATCAAGCCCCAAGCCTTCATCTCGGCGACGACGTCGTCCGCCAGGGCGCTCACCTTCTGCTGCTGCATGGTCTTGCCCCACTTGGCCCCGAACCGCTTCTGCAACTCGTCCAGATCCTGCCAGATGCGGCTCTCGTCGATCAGAAACGTCTCGCTTCCCGCCGATACCAGCCGGCCCGCCTGCTGCCGCTCGCGCAGCAGCCCACAGAAGCAGAGGACGGCGTGCGCCAGCCCAGAGGTGACGGCAATGGGCGTCTGCACCGCATCGTCGGAGCGGGGCGGGCGCAGGACGCGCGCGTACTCCGGCGTCACCTCCAGCTCCCAGTTCGTCAGGTACTTCAGGTTGTGGATCACCCGCGCGAGGCTTTCCTTCGCGTCCAGAAGGCGGAAGGCGGCGGGATCGTCACGGCGGAACAGCGCGGGGTTCAGGAGGAGCGTGCGGTAAAGACGGAGCTCATCCGTGCCCTCGGGCGGGGCGGGGGACGGGGAGGACGGACGGCCCTCCGCCAGCCGCTCCAGCTCCGAGGCGGGGATGCCCACGTGCAGGCGCCATGCGGCATCGCCCCAGGAGTACAGGGCGTCGCGCTTGCCGTTTTCGTCTGCCCATTCATCGACGCTGCCGTCCTGCAGCCGCAGCACGCCGAGCTCCTCCAGCCCGCGGAACACCCGCCGGGCCGCCAGCCGCTGGTCGCGCGAGGCCCAGTCCAGCCCGGGATCCCCCGGGCCCGTGCTGCGCAGCTTGATCTCTTCCGCGATCTGCGACACGGTGAACCTGCGGCCACCCGTGTGTTCGCCGTACCACAGCACCCACGTGAGCAGCGCGTAGTCCGTCCGTCCCCGCGCCCATGCCAGCCCGTGCGACGCTTCGGCCCGCGCCGGGGTCTTGACCAGCCGCGCGAACTCCGGGTGCGCCTGCACGCGCCACCCGGTCAGCCGTCCGAAGGTGGACTGGAGCGCGGGCTGGTGGCGGCGGATGCGGTCCAGCAGCGGCCGGTCATCCGTGGCGGTGACGATGGGCCGATCGATCAGCGCCTCGGCGCACAGCCGAAAGTCACGGTGCGCAGCCTCGCTGGTGATCATCGCGCCGCCTCGGTGCGGCGGAGGCGGAACGCACGGAGGTAGAGAAGACCGTCCGGCGCGGTGATCTCGGCGATGGAGCGCAGATCCTCGGGAGGGAGGATTTCCACGCGCGAGCCGTCCGTCAGGCGTACGTGCCGGTCTGGCGAGCGCAGGCAGTCGCGCACCAGGCGCACCACGCGCGAGCGGTCGGCGCCGGAGCGCAGCGTGAGGCCGTCCAGCACCAGCTCGCCATCGTGGAAAACGGAATCCCAGAAGCGTTCTTCCGCCCGCTTCTGCTCCAGCACGCGGGCGCGCAGCTCCGCACGCTCCACGCTGCGGTCTTCCATGCGCGTGACCGCGCGGAAGTTGGGGTTGCCGCGCACGCGGGGATGCAGCTCCACATCCCACGGCGGCTGCAGCCAGACGGAGGCTTCCGGGTCCAGGTCGCGCACCGCGTCGGCGCTGTAGGCGCGCATGTGGCGGGGCGTGCCCCAGCCGAACGCCGCCGCGGCCAGGCGGTGCGCGTCGTCGTCGCTGCCCGCGCGGCGGAAGGCCTGGGCCAGGAGGCGCAGGTCGCGCGAGCGGTTCAGGGCGTTCCGCCGCTCGGTGACCACGCGCTCGATCTGCTCCACCAGGGCGCGGACGCGGGCGGTGGTCCGGGCGTGCAGGATCTCCGCGTCGCCGCCGCGGGCGCTGAAGCCGCGGAGAGAGCGGATCTGGCTGTCGAAACCGGCAACGACTTCCTCCTCCGGCCGCAGGTCGCCCTTCCGCTCCCGCTCGTTGCGGGCGAGCGCGGCGGCCAGGCGCGCATCGAGCCCGGCCGCGGCCCAGTCGTCGAAGAGGTCGCGGGTGCGCTCCACGAAGTCCTTGAGCCCCAGCGCGAACTCGTCCAGGTAGTCGCGCAGCATCCGCTTGTACTGCAGAAACACCACCAGGTCCGCCGCCGTGGGCATGCGGTCGTGCTCCAGCTCGCGCATGTAGCGCAGGGCCTGCTCCCGCAGCTCGCGGCGCGCGTCGTCGGCCGCGTTCCACAGCCCCTCCACCTGCCGAAGCGCCTCGTGCGGGGCGCGCGCGGGGTCCAGCTCCGCCAGTACGCGGCCCAGCTCGAAAAGGGCATCGCGCAGCCGGGTGAGCCGCGTGGTGTCCAGCGAGCCGCGTGAGCCGTCGTGGCTGCCCAGCCGGATGAGCATTTCCTCGATCACCCGGGCCGTCTCGGTGATCTGGTACCGCCGCGCCGCACGCACGAATTCCTCGATGGTGCGCGCCTGGTTGACGTCGTGCTCCGAAGCGAGCACCCCCCACGCCTCCAGCTGCTTGAGGTGGCCCTCGCACTCCTCGTCGGCGTACGCCGGGTAGTGCGGATGGTGCTGACGGATGAACGCGGCCACCTCGCCCGGCCACAGCCATCCCGTTTCGCCGGATTCGTAGCGCTGGTGGAAGAGGCGGACGATGGGCCGATAGAGCGCCGCATTGGCGGCCACGAGGTAGCTTGCCTCGTCCACCCGGCGCATCAGCAGGTCGTCGACGAGCAGGCGTTCGCGTGCGTCCATGGGCGGGCGGGGGAGGGGTGCCGGCGGCGGTATCCGAATCGTACTCTCTGCCCTCCCCAGCAGCAAGAAGGTCCGTTTCGGAGCGGGGGGCAGGCCCGGTCATCCCGTGAGTCCGCGGGCGCACCGACGTTGTGGTATCCGGTTCCGGGCGGGAGGCCCCGCCGAGTTCCCATCTGCGCGGCGAACACGGGCCGCTTCCCATGACCGCGCGGTCGATCCCATGCTCGCCCGCATGTGGGTGTGTACGGACCGGGCTACGCCGGGCTCAGCTTCAATGCCTCTTCCACGGCGGAGGCAATGTTGATGACCCCGAACCCGGTCTCCTCGCTGTGGGCGCGGGGCCCCGGAGGTTCGGAGCCCGTCGTGGTACACAGGAGATCGCACACCTGCGACGCGGTGAGGGACGGGTTGGCCGAGAGGACCAGCCCGGCGGCCCCTGCCACGATCGCGGTCGCGGACGAGGTGCCGTCGAAATCGTCCAGGTAGTCCCCGCCCGGAGAAGGGAGCGTGTTCCTGCCTTTCTTCTCGCGGATGTCGGTGGTGACGTGGCTCAGCCCGGGAGCGGCAAGGGCCGTCTGAGGGCCCGTCGCGGACGACCAGCTCGTCCCGTTGCGCTCATGCGTAACCCTGAGGCCCGATTTGTCGCTCGCGCCGACGGCGACGACACCGGGCAGAACCGCGGGAAATTTGACGCCGCGAGGGCTTTCGGGCGTGTCGTTCCCCGTTCCGGCAACCACCACGCACCCTTTGCCGCCGCGTCCCTCCGCGAGCGCCTGTTCGATGGCCCGCGCCACGCATTTTCGCGGGTGAGTGGTCTCCCAGCTCAAGCTCAGCACGTCCGCTCCGTTCCGGACCGCCCAGTCGATTCCCCGGGCCATGGCGTAGCTGGACATCACCCACTGGCGAGGATTGCCCGCGGAGTGGAAAATCCTGACGTTCAGCACGGAGCAGCCCCCGCCGAAGCCGCGAATCCCCTGATCGTTGAACGGGATCGCGGCGGCCAGACCGGCACAGGCCGTCCCATGATAGTCACCGGACTGCGGGTTTTCCGCCGGGGGCTGGAGCGTAGCGTCGCAATTGGCCGCGATGGCCGATTGGAGGTCGGGGTGCTGGTAGTCCACTCCCGAATCGAGTATCGCGATTCGCACCTCCGGACTTCCCGCACCCCCCCGCAGGAGCTTCAACGCGGCGTCCAGCCGGGTATGCGGCCGGGCCCACTGTGAGCCGGCCTGCGGATCGCGCCCCGCCACCAGGGAAGCAGCCGGCTCGGCGGGGCCCGGCTCCAGCACGGGCCGAAACTCCACGAAATCGGGTTCGGCGTACACCACGTCGGGGTGCATCGCCAGCTCGCTGGCCACGGCCAGCGGGTCGTCGGCCGGCCGCAGCCGCACGAGGTATTCGGTCGCGTGCTGGTCCACCACCTCGTAGCCGAGCGCTTCCAGGTGCTTCACCGGCCCGCGCGCGCTACGCCGGAATTGTACGACCACCCTGTCCAATGCGGTGATCCGGCCGTCACCCGCGCGAAAAACCGGGGCGACCCGCGCAACGGAACCGGTTTTCCTCAGATCCCTGGCCGCGGCCGCGGCGGCTTTCGGGCGGCCGGGGCCCGACGGCGCCACCGGGAAGATCGTGTACTTTTCCCCAGGGATCTCATAGCGCCAGTCGGTGCTCATGCGGGGTGCATGGTCGATCAGCTCGAGCCGCATCGTCTGCGGAGCCGGCTCGTGAAAGCGCACGGCAAGCCGCGTCCGGTCTACGTCGAGGGTGACCAGATCCCCGGGGGCCGTCAAGTACGTGCGCTGCATTGCCGCCCCCCGTGGTCGTGCGAAGATGATGGCTCTTCCGGTGGCGTAGCCGGCGGCTCAGGGAGGGGGCCGCGGTGCCGGGTGAACCGCCCCGGATGCTGTTCGCGGATCAACCCACCAACGCCTGGGCTTTCCCGCAGTTGAAGTTCTTGCCGATGGGACCACCCCCGGTCCCAGGGCCGTCCCAGATGGGAACGTGGCGTTCCTTCACCGGGGGCGGGTCGGCCAGCGCGGCGTAGAAGGGGCTGAAGTGCTTCATCTCGTGGCCGCGCGGGGGTTCATCCACGTCTGGATCCGTGGGAGACAGGTCGGCAAGGGGAAGGTTGACGATTCGCAGGTCGATGGCGCCGTTCACGGGATGCAGCGGCACCAGCGGCTGGCCTCCACGGCTGTTCAGCCCCAGGAGTTCCCAATTCAGCCGGTCGGCGTCGAGGGTCATCGTCCAGCGCGTCTTGTGCGCGATGGTGATCCCCGTCATCTGCGCCAGCTTCCAGGGCCGCGGCGCGATCACCGGCGTGCCGGAGCCCGACGCGAGCGTCACCCGCGCGCTGATCAGTTTCTCGGGGTCCGGGCCGACGCGAAAGCGCGGGACCACGCTGCCGGTGAGGTCGGTCAGGCTCGGCAACGCGGGGAGCGAGGGGTTGAACTCGCCCCGGATCGCGGACAAATCCAGCGCCTTGTCCTCGAGCGAGATGCTGCTGAACTCGTCCGTGAGGCCCCCGGCCCCGGCCGTGTTGTACGCCGTGTCGTAGAACAGGCGCGGGTGGTGCCGGACGTGTCCCCCGCCGTGTCCCCCGCCGTGACCGACGGGGTCCGGGTCCAGGTCGGGGGCCAGCAGGAGAACGTGCAGCTTCGGTGCGCCGCCGTCTTCCGGCGTGCGGTCCTCCGCGAACAGGCAAAGGCCGACGAAGTCGATGTTCAGGGTAATGGCCATCTGTTCATCCCTCGTGCAGGTGAGTGTGTCAGTAACCGGTGTACCGGAACCCCGCCCAGGAGCCGGGGGCGCGCGTGCGGCCGTCCGGGCCGCCGATCATCCGCAATTGTGCCTTCCGCAGCGCCGCGGCGCCGTCGGGGTTGGTTCGGTACGCCTCGTGGAAGGCGGTCATCAGGATGCGCGTCTGCTCGTCATCCACGTTCCACAGGCTGCCCACGACGCCGCCGCCGCCCGCGGCGAGGAACGCGCCGGCCAGTCCCGCGAACCCGCCCGAGCGGCCGGGCGTGGCGCGCACCGTCTGACAGGCGGACAGCACCACGAGCGCCTCCGGGCGCACCCGCATGCGCTCGATCTCCGCCACGGCCAGCTCCGCCGGGGCGTGCGTCCCGCGGCCGGCGGAAAGAACCAGGCGGGAGCGCCCGGGGTTCTGGTCGTCGAACAGCGCGTGGCCCGCGAAGTGGATGATCCGCGCGCGAGGCAGCCCCGCGAGTACCGCGTCACGGGTGGCCGCGGCTCCCGCCAACTCCGCGGCATTCGGGTAGTACCGCGCGAGCGCGCGTACCTCGGCGGCGGCGCCGGGCAGAGCCTCCAGCTCCGGGTGTGCCGTGCGGTCGAACTCGGTTGCGGCCACCAGCAGCGCAGGCGCCGACGCCATGGAGGCAGAGGCCGGCGGGCGACGACGCTCCCGCAGCGTGGGAAGGATGCGCAGGGGATGATCCTGGACCAGGTATCGGCCCCTGCGCGCGTCGTGCAGCGCCGCGAACGGCACCCCCTCGAGCAGCGGGTCGGGAACGATCAGCACCGGGGTCTCGGCGGGTCCCAGGTAAGCCTCCACCGGCTGCACGAGCAGGGCGTACAGCGACTGCAGCGCCGTTAGGGCCCGCCCGTCGGTAGTACCCGATCCCTGCTCCAGCCATACGCGGGCGTGCTCCACCTCG
>NZ_DATBNB010000040.1 GCF_036554565.1 Longimicrobium sp.
GATCGCGAGATAAAGCGCGGGCACGGACACCACCGATACGTTGCGGGTCGTTACGGTCTGCATAAGCGCCTCCAGGTTTGAGCGACCCAGAGAGCTTACATCGTGGCGGCCCGCTTTTACATGGTATCTGAGGCCCAGGCGCACCACACTCGCCCGCAAACCGTTCTACGCGGGCCGAAGGATCTAGCCCGGCGCCACTTCTCAGCCTGGGCGCGACAGCGGCACGGAACCGTGGGACGCGGCCTGCCGCGTGACCCAGGGACCCGGCGCATTCCTCGGGCGGGCCCCTCCCCCGGCCCCTCCCCCGGCAAACTGCGCCGGGAGAGGGGAGAACTTCGATCGGGGTTCGACCGGCTGCCGGTGCATGCCTTGGGAGCCCCCTCCCCCCGGCCCCCATCCCCCGCTGCGCAGGGGAGGGGGAGACCTGATCGCGCCGGGGCTGGCCTCACGCACCCGACGTTGCGAGCAGTCCGCGAAGGCGGACTTCGTGAAGTTCCAGCCGCGGTTTCAACCGCCCGGACGGGGCCGTGGGCGCGCTCTTCGACGGCCGCCACACCCAACCCGAAGTGTACCCCCTCTCCCACGCTATTTGTGGGAGAGGGTGGCACGCGTGTCAGCGCGGCCGGGTGAGGGCCCAAACGCATCCGCCCTCCCCCGCGCGCCGGACGCGGGGGAGGGCGGATCGCGCGGCGCCAGGACCGGCGCGACCGCCTCTACTTCCCGGTCCCGGGCTTCTTCGCCCCCGTGCGCCCCGCCGTCTTGGCCGCCGTACGCGCGGTGCTCTTGGCCGCCGCACTGCGCGCCGACTTCACCGTCTTGGACGCGGCCGTCTTCCGCCCCGTCTCCGCCGCCTTGGCCGATTTCGCCGCCGGCTTCGCGGCCGTCTTCGTCGCCGCCTTCCCGGCCGTCTTCCGCGCCGGGGCCCCGCGGCGCGCGCCCTTCTTGGCCGGCGGCCCCGCCGCGGCGCGCTCCGCCAGGAGGGTGACGGCCTGGTCCACCGTCAGCTCATCCGGTCCTACCCCCTTGGGCAGCGAGGCGTTCACGCCGCCGTGCTTCACGTACGGCCCGTAGCGCCCCTCGAAGAGCAGGATCGGCTCACCGTCCTTGGGGTGCGCGCCCACCGTCTTGAGCGGCTCCACCGCCGCGCGCTGGCCGCGCCCGCCCTTGGGCTGGCTCAGCAGCTCCACCGCGCGGGCAAGGTCCACCGTGTAGACGTCGTCCTGCTTGGCCAGCGAGCGGAAGTCGCCCTCGTGCACCACGAACGGCCCGAAGCGGCCCACGCTGGCCTGGATCTCCTTGCCCGTGTCCGGGTGCAGACCCAGGGTCCGCGGCAGGGAAAGCAGCTTGAGCGCGAAATCCAGCGACAGGTCCGCGGGGTTCAGTCCCTTGGGGAGCGACGCGCGCTTGGGCTTGTCCTTGCTCCCCTCCGGCGCCTCCCCCAGCTGCACGTACGGACCGAAGCGCCCCTGCAGCATCATCACCGGCTTGCCGCTGGCCGGGTCCATCCCCAGCACGTCGGGGCCCTCGGCCTTGGCGCGGACCAGCTGCTCCATCTGCTCGTCCGTCAGGTCCGCGGGGGCGATGCCGTCCGGAAGCGACGCCGTCATCGTGTCGCCCTCCGCGCCCATCTCCACGAACGGACCGAACCGGCCGATGCGCACGCGCCCCGGCGCGCCCTCCAGGATCACCGTCGACGCCTCGCGCGGGTCGATCGCCTCCTGCCCCCGCTTCACCGTCTCGTTCAGCCCCTCCTCGCCCAGGAAGAAGTGCTGGAGATAGGGAAGCCACTCGGCCGACCCCTCGGCGATCTCGTCGAGCTCCTCTTCCATCCTCGCGGTGAAGCGCGTGTCGACGAGCGAGGGGAAGTTGCGCTCCAGCAGCCCCGTCACCGCGAACGCCGTGAAGGTGGGCACCAGCTGGTTGGTCACCCGGTCCACGTAGCCCCGGTCGATGATCGTGCCGATGATGCTGGCGTAGGTGCTGGGGCGGCCGATGCCCTCCGCCTCCAGCTGCTTGACCAGCGACGCCTCGGTGTAGCGCGCCGGCGGCTGCGTCGCGTGGCTCAGCGCCTCAAGGGTGCGCAGCCCCAGCGCGTCGCCGCGGGCGAGCGGCGGCAGCGGCTCGTCGCGGTCTTCCAGCGCCGCGTCGGGATCGTCGGAGCCTTCCACGTACGCGCGGAAGAAGCCCGGGAAGTCGATGCGCTTCCCCGATGCGCGGAAGGTGGCCCCGTCGGCCTCGATCTGCGCCGTCAGGTAGGTCAGCCGCGCGTCGGCCATCTGGCTGGCGACGGTGCGCTTCCAGATCAGCTCGTACAGCGCGCCTTCCACCCCGCTCAGCCGCAGCTCCTCGACCGTCTTCATCTCCGTGCCGGCGGGGCGGATGGCCTCGTGGGCCTCCTGCGCGCCCTTGCTCTTCGTCGTGAACTGGCGCGGATGCGGGCTCAGGTAGTTGTCGCCGTACAGCTGGGCGATGCGGCTGCGCGACGCCTTCATCGCCTGGTCGGACAGGTGCACCGAGTCCGTCCGCATGTAGGTGATGTAGCCCTCCTCGTACAAGCGCTGCGCGATCCGCATGGTGTCGCGGGCGGAAAGCCGCAGCTTGCGGTTGGCCTCCTGCTGCAGCGTCGAGGTGGTGAACGGCGGATAGGGCCGGCGGATGGAGGGCTTCTCGTCCGTCTCCGCCACCCGCCAGTCCGACTGCCTCAGCCGCTCCTGCAGCGCGCGCGCCTCGTCCCCGCCCAGCAGCACGACGTCGGCGGTCTTCAGCCGGCCCGTGTTCTCGTCGAAGTCGCGCCCCGACGCCACCCGCTTGCCGCCCACGGTCGCGAGAACGGCGGTGAAGGGGGTGATGCCGCGCAGCAGCGTGGCCTTCAGGTCCCAATACGTGGCGGACCGGAAGGCGCGCCGCTCGCGCTCGCGCTGGACGAGAAGGCGGACGGCGACGGACTGCACGCGCCCGGCGCTGAGCCCGCTGGAGATCTTCTTCCACAGCAGCGGGCTGACGGTGTAGCCCACCAGCCGGTCCAGGATGCGCCGCGTTTCCTGCGCGCGCACCAGGTGCTCGTCGATCTGCCGCGGCTTGCGGATGGCCTCGCGGATGGCCTCGGGGGTGATCTCGTGGAAGACGATGCGCGAGACGGGCACCTTGGGATCCAGCACCTGCACCAGGTGCCAGCCGATGCTCTCGCCCTCGCGGTCTTCGTCGGTTGCGACGATCAGCTCGCCCGCGTCCTTCAGCAGCGCCTTGAGTTCGGCGACGATCTTCCGCTTGCCGGCGGGCACCACGTACAGCGGGTCGAACCCGTCGTCGACGTTCACCCCCAGGCGCGCCCACTCCTGCCCCTTGAACTTGGCGGGGATTTCCGCGGCCGATTCGGGAAGGTCGCGGACGTGGCCCATCGACGCCGCCACCACGTACCCCGAGGGGAGGAAGTTGCGGATCGTCTTCGCCTTGGTCGGCGACTCGACCACCACCAGCCGTTTGTCTTTCTTGACCGCCATGATCTAACGAGAAGGAGGTCCGCCCGCCTCGAGGGAGCGGATGTGCCGTTCGATGTCGTCCACGATGGAGCCGACGCCGCGCGCGTCGGTGTCGAGATGCAGGTCTGCCCGGGCGTAGAGCGCTTCCCGCGCCGACAGGAGCCGCCGTATGGCCGCCAGCGGGTCCGCCTCGGCGAGCAAGGGGCGTTCCCCCGGTGCCTCGGCCGCGCGCCGCACCGCCTCTTCGGGAGAGACGCGCAGCCAGACGGAAAGCGTCCCGGGGCCCAGCGCGTCCAGCAGCGCGGGCTGGGTGATCCACCCGCCGCCGGGGGAGAGGACGATGGACTCGCGCCCGGCGATCCGCCCCGTGGCCTCGGCCTCCATCCGCCGGAACGCCGCCTCGCCCTCCGCCGCGAAGATGTCGGGAATGCGCCGGCCGTCGAAGGCCTCGATCTCGCGGTCCAGGTCCACGTGCGTCCAGCCCAGCCGCCGCGCCAGCTCCTCGCCCACCGCCGACTTGCCCGACGCCATCATCCCGACCAGGACGATGCGCCGGACGGGTCCGTCAGCCAAACGTGCCCCGGGCGGCGATCCGCTGTACGTACCCGTCGAAGTTGCGCCGCAGGTCGGCCATGGTGTCGCCGCCGAACTGCTCCAGCACGGCGCCCGCCAGGACGATGCACACCATCGCCTCGGCCACCACCCCCGCGGCGGGGACGGCGACCACGTCCGACCGCTCACGCACCGCCGCGGCGATCTCGCCGGTGCGCAAGTCCACCGTTGCCAGCGGCTGCATGAGCGTGGAAATGGGCTTCATCGCCGCGCGGACGACGAGCGGCTGCCCCGTGGTGATGCCGCCCTCCAGCCCGCCCGCGTTGTTGCTCGTGCGGCCGAATCCCCCGCTCCGCGGATTCGCGGGCTCGGCCACGATGGCGTCGTGCACGCGCGAGCCGGGCCGCATCGACCCCTCGAACCCCAGGCCGATCTCCACGCCCTTGATGGCCTGGATGGACATCAGCGCGTGCGCCAGGCGTCCGTCGAGCTTGCGGTCCCACGACACGTGCGATCCCAGACCCGCCGGCACGCCCCGCGCGACCACCTCCACCACGCCGCCCAGCGTGTCGCCCGCGCGCTTGGCGGCGTCGATGGCGTCGATCATGGCCCCCTCCGCCTCCGCGTCCAGGCAGCGGACGGGGGAGGGATCGGAGGCGGCGTTCAGGTCCTCCGGCATCTCGTCCGGCGGCCGGGCGACGATGCCGCCCAGCGAGGCCACGTGGCTGCCGACGGTGATCCCCAGCTCGGCCAGCATCCGCCGTGCGACGGTGCCCGCGGCCACGCGCGCCGCCGTCTCGCGGGCGCTGGCCCGCTCCAGGATGTCGCGGGCGTCGGTGCGGTCGTACTTGAGCGCGCCAACGAGATCCGCGTGGCCGGGACGGGGAAAGAAGACGCGCCGCATCGCCTCGTCGTCACCCTCGGCGCCGGACGGGGCCGGCGACATGGCGTCCGTCCAGTTGGCCCAGTCGCGGTTCCTCACCAGCAGCGTGATGGGAGAGCCCAGCGTCTGCCCGTGGCGCACGCCGGACAGGATCTCGGCCCGGTCTGACTCGATGCGCATGCGCCCGCCGCGGCCGTATCCGCCCTGGCGGCGGCGAAGTTCCCGGTCGAGGTCGTCGGCGGAAAGCGTGAGGCCGGCGGGCGCACCCTCGACCACCGCGGTCAGCGCGGGGCCGTGCGACTCGCCGGCCGTAACGAAGCGAAAGGTCGGCATCCGCTAAATAAAGCGCCGGGGCCGGGCGGGCGCCAGTGGGAACGGCAGTGCGTGAGTGCGTGAGTGGGGACGGGCGGACCCGCTGGAACGACACAGGGCCCGGCGGTGCGCCGGGCCCTGGGTCGTCGCGCATGAAGGCACTGCGTTACGGAGCCAGGTCCTGGGTGGTCACCGTAAGCCCCAGCACGCCGCCCGTGGTAAGCGCGTACAGGCGCAGGTTCACGTTCGCCGCGTCGCTCGCCGCGCGCGGCGCCACCACCAGCGCGCCCACCACCGGGTCGCGGGTGTAGATCCGCTTGATCAGCCGGAACGAGAACGAGTCGATCACGTCCACGTACGGCCGGTTCGCCGCGTCCAGTCCGGATACGAAGCTCAGCGCGCCGACCGGTGTGGGATAGTTGGCGCCCTGCGGGTGCATGGCCACGCCGCCCGTGGGAGCGCCGCTGGCAACCGCGCCCTGACGGCGCAGATCCGGGGTGAAGTAGTATGCCTCGGAGCCGCGCGCCACGCCCAGCGAGCCGTCGCGGTTCAGCCCCAGCCCGATCACCCGCTCGGCCGAGTTGGCGATCAGGTCGCGCACGTCGCCACGCAGCACCAGCGAGTCGCCAAGCGCCTCGAACACCGGGATCCGCGCGTTGTCGCGCGCCCCTTCGCCCACCCCGATGAAGCGGCGATCGGTGCTCGCCGCCACGAAGGTGGTGTCGGCGAAACCCACCTCGGCCACGTCCGCGCCGATGTCCAGCCGCGTGTCGTAGCGGTTGCCCTGGGCGTTGGGCGGCTGCGACCGCATGGCCGTCAACGCCTGCGAAACCGAGACCAGTTCGCCCCCGATGCACGCCGGGTCCTCCGTGTCGCCCACGCGGCGGCGCGGGCAGACCAGAATGGAACCCGGTGGGATGAAGAACGCGGAGTCGGCATTCACCACCAGCGCCTTGGCGCTCGTGTGGCGATCCACGTAGCCCGTGAACACGTCCGACCGCCCGGTCCGGGGCTGGTAGATGCGGACCGTTCCGTCGCGCGCGGCGGCGGTGGGCTTGGTGCTGTACACGACCAGGCCGTTCGACGCCTGCGCCAGGAACTGTGGCCGGTCGCTGTAGTCGTGGATGGTGACCTTGGTGACGGCGCCGGTCAGCGGCGAATAGTCCACCCCGAACAGGCGCTCGTTGCGGGTGAGGATGCGACGGTCCTCGGCCGGCGATCCGTCCAGCCCCACCACCGAGATGTTGGTGCCGCCGCTGTTCGCCACGTACAGCGAGTCGCCGGTGCGCCCCAGCGCGAGGCCCCACGGCTGTGAGCCGACGTTCACCGAGCCGGTGTACGAGGTGCCGCCCAGCGGCAGCAGCTCCACGCGGTTCCGTGAATAGTTCGCCAGGTACACGAAGTTGCCGTCTGCCACCAGGTCGGGAACCACGTCGCCGCCGTTGGGGCGCGCGATGGTCGTTCCCCGCGCGACGAACACCGGCTGCACCCGGCCGCCGACGGTGCTGAGCACCGACCCGCCCGGGCCGGCGACGCACGCCTGCTGCTGCGGCGTGTTGGGGGTGACCGCGGCACCGCAGTTGCCGGCGGGGTCCTTGGCCCAGGCGGTCACCTCCAGGTCTACCGTGGCCGTGTCGAGCGTGCTCAGCCCCAGGTCGGCCAGGCCGAACCGGAAGGTGCCCGACGAGCCGGCGCCGCGGCCGCGATACACCCGCAGCGTGTCGGCCCGGCCCGCGGACCGCCGGATCCCCAGCACCGTCACCCCCACGGTGTCCACCCGGGTTTCGTCGGTGCCGGTGACCGTCACGTCGAACGTGTCGCGCTGCTCCGCCGTCGCGCGCAGCGCGACCTGGTAGCTCACCCGCGGCGCGGTGACGTCGAGCGCGGCTGCCTTCACCACCACGTCGATCGGAACCCCCACCCCGGCCTGGTTGGACCCCGAAACCGTGCTGGCGTCCACGCGCAGCGTCGCATCGGAGGCCAGGTTCGGGATCGGAACCGTGATCACCGTGTCGATGGACGCACGCGCGGGGGTAAAGGTGATCGTGCGGTCGAAGGCGAACGCCCCGGACCCGCGCACCCGCACGGAAGCGATCCCGTCACGGGCGTCGTCGGCCCGAACGTTCAGCTGAAGCAGCTGGCCGCCCCGGGGCTCCTGCCCCGCGACCAGCGACACCTGCACGCGCGGCCCGCCGATGGCCACCTGGGCGGTGTCGGCCCGCGAGTTCCCGGCGGAATCCCAGGCCGTCACCACCACGAACACCCCTGACTCGCGCAGCGTGTCGGGCGTGGCCAGCAGGAACCGGTCGATGGTGGTGTCCTTGACCGCCTGGCCAAGCAGGTTCACTTCCTTCTTGGTGAAGCGGACCACGGCCGTGTCGGTGCCGAGCGACGGGTTTCCCCGGCGGGCGAACCCCTCGAACTTCACCTTCGCCACCATGCGGTCGTCGGTCACCCGGGCGCGGACGAAGAGCGAATCGCCTACGGCGACGGTTTTCGTCTGGGTGTCGGGAAGCACGATCGAGACGGCCGGTGGCGCCTGGTCTGCGCCGCCGCCGGTGCCCGGCTTCGGTGGGGGCTGCGGATCCCAGGGATTGTCGCCGCACGCGGCAAGCAGCGCGGCCAGGGCCAGGGCCGCCGCGAGGGCGGCCCTGCTGCGGAGGAATTTCATGGTAGGTACTGCGTTGTTGGAAAGAAAAAACCCCGTCCGTCAGCGATCCTGGCGAACGATGTGCGGAGTGACGAGAATCAGCAGGTCCTGCTTGCGCTCCGACCGGTTGGTCACGCGGAACAGCCCGCCCACCACGGGCAGGTCCATCAGGAACGGAATGCCGCGCCGGGTGTCGGTGACGCGCGTCACCGTCAGCCCACCGATGACGACGGTTTCGCCGTCGCCCACCAGCACCTCGTTCTCGGCCTGCTGCCGCGACACGTTCAGCAGGTTGTTGGAGGTTTCGGTGGGGTTGGAGTTCTCGGCCCGCAGCGACATCCGCACCCGGCCGTCGGCGGTGATGTGCGGCGTCACCTCGAGCTCGATGCCCGCCTCTACCTGCACCGGCTGCAGGGTAATGCCCCCGCCCGCGGCGCCCGCCCCCGCCGACGCGGTGAGGAAGGTGATCTCCTCGCCCACGAAGATGCGGGCGGTGCGGTTGTTCAGCGTGGTGATCTGCGGCATGGCCTCGACGTCGGCGATGCGCGTTTCCTGCAGCGCGCTCACCAGCGCCACCAGCGAAAAGCGGTTGGCCAGCAGCAGCGAGATCGCCACGTCCAGCGTGGCGTCTTCCACCTCCGACGCGGCGTTGCCCACGGCGCCGATGGACGGGCCGCCCAGGACGAACCGGTCGTTGGGGGTGCTTTCACCCGTCGGCTGGCCGGTGGCGGGGTCGTACAGCGGGCTTTCGATGATGCCGCCGAAGCTGTTGCCCTGGAAGTCCTTGAGGTCGTAGCGGATGCCCAGCGCCTCCAGCTGCGTGCGGTCGACGAAGATGATCTTGGCCTCGATGGCCACCTGGGCCACCGGCACGTCGAGCGTGGCGAGCAGGGCCTCGATGTCGCCCACCACCCGCGCCACGTCGGTGACGATCAGCGTGTTGGTGGCCGTGTCGGCCGAAAGGCTGCCGCGCTCGGTCTGCAGGTTCTTGAAGGTAGTGGCCAGGTCGCCCGCGTTCACGTAGTTCACGCGGAAGGGCCGGGTGACCAGGGGCTCCTGCTCGGCGCGCGCCGCCAGGTTCGCCACCTGGTCCACGCGGATGATGCCCCCCGAAAGCTCCTCGGCCGCCAGCCCGTAGGCCTGAAGCATGGTGCGCAGCGCCACGTCCCACGGCTGGTTGGTGAACGACACCCCGTCCACCACGATCCCCGACACGTCGGTGCCCGCGATGATGGAGCGCCCGGAGAACTCGGCGAAGGTGGCCAGCACGTCGCGCATCTCGGTGTTCTGGAAGCTCACCGTGATCCGGCGCCCCTGCGGAGGCTGCTGCGCCGCCGGGCGCGCGGCCGGCTGCGTGCGCGCCGGCACCGGGCGCGAGGCGGAGGGCGCGCCGCTGCTCCACGGCTGGAAGGCCGCGGCGCCGGACTGCAGCGACACCCGCAGCCCGCCCGCCACCTGCTCCACCGTGTACCGGGTTTCGCGGTCCAGGTCCAGCACCAGCCGCACCACGTCTTCGGAGTGCTGGCTGGTGCGCACCCCGCGCACGCCGCCCCGGTCCAGCCCCTCGTACCGGTTGGAGGGCAGCCCCAGCCGCGCGTTCTGGATGTCGACCACCACCCGCGGCGGCCCCGCCAGGGCGAAGTCGGTCCACGTGACCGTGCCCCCCGCGATGTCCACCGTCAGCTCGGTGCGGCCGTCGCGCCCCTCCAGGCGCAGGGCGGCCACGCTGCCGTCCACGGCCGGGGGCGCGGGAAGGGGGGCAAGGGCCAGCAGCGCCGGCACCAGCAGCAGCGCCATCCACGCTTTGCGCACGATC
>NZ_DATBNB010000041.1 GCF_036554565.1 Longimicrobium sp.
GTGGCACGCGTGTCAGCGCGGCCGGGTGAGGGCCCCACGGCAACCGAGGTCCACGCATCCGTCGCCGCTGCCGCGCCCGAGCTTGTACGTGTCCGCCGCTAGATCCTTCGGCCCGCGCAGTCCTGCGTACGGGCTGGTGCGGCGCGCCTGGGCCTCAGGATGACAGGGTGCCGGGGCGGCGGGCCAACTACGCGAACTCCACCACCGTCACGCCCGTCCCGCCCTCGAACAGCTCGCCCGGGCGCGCGACCGAAATCCGGCGGTCGGCCTTCAGCAGCTCGCGGACGTGCGCGCGCAGCACACCCGTGCCCTTGCCGTGGATGATGCGGAACGTGGGCAGCCCCGCCAGCAGCGCGTTGTCCAGCGCGCGCCCCAGCACCGTCTCCACCTCGTCGGGCCGCATCCCGCGCAGATCCACCTCCGGACGCGCATCCGCCGCGGCGGTGTTGATGTATCCGCCCGACGGACGGCCCTTCGGCTGCGCCGCGCCCTGGTCGCCCGCGGGGAGCGGCGTCAGGTCCTCGCGCGGCAGGAGCAGGCGCATCACGCCCGCCTCCACCATCGCCTTGCCGTCGCGCACGTCCACGATCACCCCCGTGCGCCCCAGCGACTCGATCCGCACCCGCACCCCGGGCTCCAGTTCGATTTCGGTAGCCTCGGCCTTCATCCCAGCCTTGGCTGCGCGGCGCTCGGCGGGCGTCTTTTCCCGCTGCCGGAGCGCCGCTTCCTCCACCTTCCGGCGCGCGGCGCGGGCGGCCTCGTCCAGTTTCTCGGCGTCGCCGGCCGCGCGCACGTCGCGGATGGCGGCTTCCACCTCGGCGCGCGCCTGCAGCAACAGGTCGCGCGCCTGCTGGCGGGCGCGGCGTTCCGCGTCACGCTCGCGCTGCTTCAGGTCGCGCTCGCGTGCCTCCATCTGCTCGCGAAGAGCCGCCGTTTCCGCCAGGCTGCGCTCCAGCGCGGCGGTCTGGTCGGCGAAGCGCTGCTCCTTGGCCTCCAGGTCCAGCAGCAGCCGGGCGACGTCTCGCTCGCCCTGCGGAAGCGTGGCCTCGGCGTCTTCCAGCAGGCGCGGCTCCAGCCCCAGCCGCCGCGCGATCGCCAGCCCGTACGAGCGGCCCGGGATTCCCTTCAGCAGCCGGTAGGTGGGCTGCAGCCGCTCGGCGTCGAACTGCAGCGAGGCGTTGATGATCCCCGGCTCCTCGGCCGCGAGCAGCTTCAGCTGGCCCAGGTGCGTGGTGGCGACGGTGAAGCACGAGCGGCGCGTCAGCTCCACGAGCACCGCGCGGGCCAGGGCGGCGCCCTCCTGCGGGTCGGTTCCGCTGCCGATTTCGTCCGTCAGCACCAGCGACTCCCACCCCGCGCCCTCCAGCACCTCGCGCAGGTTCTTCAGGTGCGCCGAAAAGGTGGAAAGCGACGCCTCGATGCTCTGCTCGTCGCCGATGTCGGCGTACACGTCGCGGAACACGGGAAGCCGCGTTCCCTTGGCCACCGGCGGAATGACGCCGCTCTGCGCCAGCAGCGAAACCAGGCCGATGGCCTTGAGCAGCACCGTCTTGCCCCCGGTGTTGGGGCCAGAGATCAGCAGCGTGCGCTCGCCCCGGTCCATCCGCAGGTCGAACGGCACCACGGCGTCGCCCCGCGCCAGGAGAATGGGGTGGTAGCCGCGCACCACCTCGTACTCCTCCGTCCCTGGCTCCAGCAGCGCCGGCGCGCGCCCGTCCACGCGCAGCGCGTAGCGGGCACGCGCGTAGAGTGAATCCAGCGACACCAGGGCGTCGAGCGACGCCAGCAGCGCGGGCTGCAGCGGCCGCAGCCGGGCCGTCAGCTCGCGGAGGATGCGCGTGACCTCGCGCGCCTCCTGCGCCTCCAGCTCGCGCAGCCGGTTCATCATCTCCACGGCGACGGGCGGCTCCACGAACAGCGTGGCCCCCGTCGCCGACTCGTCGTGGACGATGCCGCCCACCTCGCCACGCCCCTCGCGGCGCACGGGGATCACGTAGCGCCCCTCGCGTACGGTCACCGAAGAGTCCTGCACCTGCAGGTGCGGCGGCAGCGACGCCATGTACGAGGCCAGCCGCTCCACCAGCCGGCCGCGGGCGCTCTTCAGCTCACGCCGCAGGCGGTACAGCGCGGGCGACGCCTCGTCGCGCACCAGCCCGGCGTCGTCCAGCGTCCGGGCGATCTCGGCCTCGTCCTTTTCGGCTTCGGCCAGCCCGCCGGCGATCAGCGACAGGTACGGGAGCGAGGACTGCTGGTGCAGCACCGCGCGCCGCGTGGTGCGCGACGAGGCCAGCAGCACGCCCACGTCGCGCAGGTGAGGCCCGTCCAGCACCGACCCCTCCACCCGCATGCGGCGGAGCGGCTCCACCACGTCGGGAATGGCGGGCACCGACCAGCCGGAATCGCCGCGCAGGAACGCGCGCATCTCCTCCACCCGCGCCAGCTCGGGGCCGATCCACCCCAGGTCGGCGCTGGGCGAAAGTGCGCGCACCGCGTCGGCGCCAAGGCCCGACGAGGCGAAGCGGGCCACGAGGTCCAGCGC
>NZ_DATBNB010000042.1 GCF_036554565.1 Longimicrobium sp.
ACCGCGGGGTTCCCACGCGTTCCCCTCCCCAACCGGAGCGCAGATGAAATTCTCACCCCTTCTCATTGCCGCCGCGATCCTCCTCGGGCCCGCCATCGCATCTGCCCAGCCGGTGCAGGGGCGTCTGATCGCCCGCGAAACGGACGAGCCGGTGCGCGGCGCGACCGTGCACCTGATGGCGGATTCGCAATCGGTGGCGCAGGCGCGGACGGATTCGGCGGGCGCATTCGTGCTGCAGGCACCGCACGCGGGAAATTACTGGCTGCTGGGCACCGCGCCCGGCTTCCAGGCGTCGGAGACGGACGCGTTCGCCGTGGGCCCGGGTGGCGCGCGGGTGAAGTTCATGATCGGCCGGCCGATGATCGGGCTGGACACGGTGACGGCCGTGGCGCCCGGCGCGGAAGACCGGCTGTGGTACGGGGGATTCCACCAGCGGCGCAGTGAGAACCAGGGGGGCCGGTTCATCACCCGCGAGCAGATCGAGCGCCAGCGGTACGGGCAGGTGCAGGACATATTGCGCCAGGTGCCGGGGCTGGAGGTGCAGATCGGCCCGCGGCCGAATTTCAGCGACTCGCGGCTGATGCGGGTGCGGCTTCGCCAGGCGCTCAGCTTTCGCGACTGCTGGAGCATCTTCTACCTGAACGGGATGCGGGTGGAGCCGGAATCGGTGCAGAACCTGAATCCCACGGAAATCGAGGGAATCGAGATCTACACCAACGGCGCCGTCCCCGCGCAGTTCAACTCGTCCATGGGCGCGGCCTGCGGCGTGATCGCCATCTGGACCAAGGCACGCTGAGCGCGCACCACCCCTGCCGAAGCGCGCCTGTCATCCCGAGGAGCGGCCACGGCGAGCCTGCCCGTGCACCGTCCATGGCAGCGACCGAGGGCATCGACAGGCGCGGCGCGCCTCCCTGCAGGGCTTCGATTTCGGCGACGTTCCCTCCCGCCCGAAACCTTCCTCCGCCCGCCAGCGTACCTTCCCCGGCGTACGCCTTTCAGCGCGTTCGGCGCACCGCTATCATCCAGTCCGCCGCCGTCCCTGGCGACGAGGAACCGTCCACGCACCGAAATCCCGTGAACCTGACCGATATGCGCAACCCAATGCTTTCCGCCGCGGGCGTACTGCTGCTTGCAGCGTGCGGCGGCGACGGCGGGGACTCCGCCGCGCCCAAGGCCGATTCGGCGGCGACGACGGCGGTGACCTCTCCGGCGTCCGCCATCCCGGCCGACTCCGCTGGCGGTCTTGTCGGCGCGCCGACCGGGTCGACCGGAGCATCGCCGGTGTTCGTGCCCCAGCCCGGCGCGCCGCCCGCGGGCACGGCGCCCCAGAGGGCGGCGGAGGCCCCCAAGGCCGCCCCCAAGGAGCGCATCCAGGCACCGGCCCCGCCGCCGCCCAACGTCGAAGTGAAGGGGCCCGTCAGCCCCGCGGCCATCGAAGACTACCGGCTGAGCATGGACAAGATCCGGCAGATGCGCCAGGCGGGGCTCAACCTGGCCGCGCTGCAGCGGGAGCATCCCGAACTGGCCGGGCAGATGAAGATGGAGGGTCCGCCCGATCCCAACCGCATGTACGAGCGGCTGAACAGCATCCCCCAGGCGCGCGCCGCGGTGGAGCGCTCCGGGATGTCCGCGCGCGACTACACCATCGGCATGGGCGCGCTGATGCAGGGCGTGATCGTGCACCAGATGCGCAAGCGCGGCATGAACCCGCCGGTGCAGGCCAAGGAGGCCAACGTGGAGTTCATCGCCGCGAACGAAACGGAGATCATGCAGCTGCTCACCTCCGCCGCGGCGCAGGCAGGCGCGATGCCGCGCCCCTGAAGGCTCGTCGTCCACGCGGGGTCCAGAGGAAAACTGAGAATAGCCGGAGATACAGAGAGCACGCGTCTTCTCTTTATCTCCGGCTGTTCTGTGTATCTCTCTACTCGCGCAGCTCGTGGACAGTTCAGCCCACGCGAAGGAATTGGATGAAGAGCTACCTGGACGGTGCGCTGACGGTGGAGCAGCTGGGCGGTGATCCCGCGGCGGGCGCCTTCCGGGCCGCGGATGCGCGGGGGGCGGTCGCATGGCTGGCCCGTGGCGGCTCGTACCAGTACCTGCACGTCGTCGAGTACGCGGAAGCCGGCGTGCGGCGGGGCTTTCACGTCCACGCGGACCACACCGAGCACCTCTACGTCTTCCTCGGCTCGCTCCGGCTGCTCGCGCGCAGGGACGGCCAAACGGTGGATCTCGAACTCTCCGCGGGCCACCTGGCCGTGATGGGGCCGGGCGTCGCGCACGGGCTGATCGCCCGCGAGCCCGCCGTCGCCGTGATCCTGGGCCACGGCTCAGATCCCGTCCACGACGTGCAGCCCGTGCCCGACCTCGCCTGAGGCACCTCCGGAGAGACTGGGGCGAACGTACCATGGTCTTTCGTTAATCAATCGATT
>NZ_DATBNB010000043.1 GCF_036554565.1 Longimicrobium sp.
CCGCCTGCGCATCCGGCCGCCGCGCCACCGCCAGCTCCGCCGCGGCCGAGAACAGCTCCAGGTGCCGACCCACCTCCTGCGCACGCGACCCCGGGAACAGCGCCAGGATCGGCCGCTCAGGGTCCAGGCCGACGGAGCGCGCCCATTCCGCGCGCGGGACCTCGGGATCCGCACGGTCCAGCAGCGGGTGGCCGACGAAGCGCGCGTTCACCCCGCCCTTCCGCAGGAAATCCTCCTCGAACGGCAGGACGACGGCCACCTCATTGGCGTCGCGCGCCAGGTCGCGCACCCGGCTCTTGTGCCATGCCCACACCTGCGGCGCGATGTAGTACAGCACGGGAATGCCACGCTCGCGGGCGTGGCGGGCCAGGCGCAGGTTGAAGCCGGGGTAATCTATGGGGATTACGAGATCCACGCCCTCGCTCGCCAGGGCGGCGAACACCTTTTTTCGAAGCTCGATGAAGAACGGCAGGTGGCGCAGCACCTCGACAAAGCCCATCACCGCCAGCTCGTTCAGCCCGGCGAGAAGGCGCACGCCCTCCGCCTCCATGCGCGCGCCGCCCAGCCCCACCAGCCGCGCGTCGGGAAAGCGCTCGCGCAGCGCACGCGCCAGCGCGGCCCCGTGCAGGTCGCCGGATTCCTCGCCGGCGGAGATGAAGATGGTGGGCGGGGACGATGGGTCCCGCGGCCCGCGGGCGGGCTCAGCCACGTCGCGCGGCGCGGGAAAGGGATCGGGGCACGGAAGGGGGGTCACGCCCGCGCGGGCAGCCCCGCGGCCGCGTGCTGCTCGATGCGCTCCATGATGCGAAGCGCCACCGCCAGCGCGTCGCGCCCCGCCTCGCCGCTCACCACCAGCGGCCCCTCGCCGCGCACGGCCAGGATCCACGCCTCCAGCTCCGCGCGCAGCGGCTCGGCGCCGTCGCCCTTCAGCTCCACGCGCTCCACCACGCCCAGCAGCGCCGCCATTCCCATCTCGCTCCCCTCGGGCAGGCGCGCGCCGGGCTTGAGCCGCAGGAACTCGCCCTTGCCCGTGGCAAGATCCAGCGAGATGTAGCCGGACTGCTGGAAGAAGCGGACCTTTCGCATCTTCTCGAACGAGACGCGGCTGGCGGTGATGTTGGCGACCGCGCCGTTCTCGAAGTTGATGCGCGCGTTGGCGATGTCCGCGCTCGGCGTCAGCACCGGCACGCCGATGGCGTCCAGCGACTCAACGCCGCGTCCCACGAGGCCCAGGACCAGGTCGATGTCGTGGATCATCAGGTCCAGCACCACGGCCACGTCCGTCCCACGGGGGTTGAAGGGAGCCAGCCGATGGCTTTCCACGAACCGCGGGTCTTCCAGGTACGGCTCGCAGGCCCGCAGCGCGCCGTTGAAGCGCTCCACATGCCCGGTCTGCACCGTCAATCCCTTCGCCGCCGCGGTGGATACGATCGCGTTCGCCTCTTCCAGCGTATGGGCGATCGGCTTCTCGATCAGCAGGTGCACGCCCGCGTCCAAGGCAGCGAGCGCCACCTCGGCGTGGGCGGTGGTGGGAACGGCGATCACCGCCGCATCCACCGACTCCAGCAGCTCGTCGCGGCTGCGGAAGGCGCGCACGCCCAGCTCCTGCGCTACGTGGGCCAGGCGCGCGGGATCGTCGTCCCACACCCCCGCCATCTCCGCGCCGGATACGTCGCGAAGGATGCGCGCGTGGTGAAACCCCAGGCTGCCTACGCCCAGGACACCGGCACGCGTCACGACGACACCCCGCGCCCGGTGCCCTCGAAGAAGGAAAGAAACTCCTCCACCTCCGGCAGCGCCCGCAGCTCCTCGCGGGCGCGGGCCAGCGCCTGGGTGATGTTGTGCTGCGAGGCGAAGAACAGGCGATAGGCGCGCTTCAGCTCGCGTCGCACCTCTTCGCTGAAGCCGCGGCGCTGCAGGCCGACGGAGTTCAATCCATAGAGCTCCAGCGGAATCCCCGCCGCGCGGACGAACGGGGGGATGTCCTTGGAGATGCGCGACTGCCCGCCGACGAAGGCGTGCGCGCCGATGCGCACGAACTGGTGGATGGGCGTCATGCCCCCCACGATCGCCCAGTCGCCGATGGACACGTGCCCCGCCATGTTCACGGCGTTGGACAGAATCACGTGGTCGCCGATCTGGCAGTCATGGGCCACGTGCACGTAGCTCATCAGCATGCACTCGCTGCCGACGGACGTGTACCCGAGGGCGGAGGTGCCGCGGTTGAGCGTGGCGTACTCGCGGATGACCGTGCGGTCGCCCACGCGCAGCTCGGTGGGCTCGCCGTGGTACTTCAGGTCCTGCGGGTCCGTCCCCAGCACGGCCCCGTGGCTGATGCGGCAGTCCTCGCCCACCACGGTGTCGCGCTCGATCAGCACGTGGCTGGCCAGCTCCGTGCGCGCGCCGATGCGCACGTTGGGGCCCACGATGCTGTACGGCCCCACGACCACGCCCTCGGCCAGCTCTGCCGACTCGTCGATCAGCGCCGTGGGGTGCACTCTCGGCTCGATGATGGTTTCCATCGCCCCGGGCCTCAGCGGTCCACCACGCGCGCCATCATCTCCGCCTCGGCCACCACCTGGCCATCGACGGTGCCCACCCCCCTCATCTTGCAGGTGGCGCCGCGGATCTGCATCACCTCCACCTCGAAGCGGATCTGGTCGCCCGGCGTCACGGGGCGGCGCCACTTCACGTTGTCGCACGACATGAAGTAGACGATCTTCTCCGCCAGGTTCTCCATCGTTTCCAGCACCAGCAGCCCGCCCACCTGCGCCATCGCCTCCACGATCAGCACCCCCGGCATCACCGGCCGGCCGGGAAAGTGGCCCTGGAAGAACGGCTCGTTGATGGTGACGTTCTTCAACCCCACGATGCGCTTGCGCTCCTCGAACTCCACCACCCGGTCCACCAGCAGGAACGGGTAGCGGTGAGGCAGGTAGTGCATGATCTGCTCGATGCTCAGGATCGGCCGCGCGAGCGCCTTCTTCTCCGCCCGCGCGACCAGCTCCTTGGCCAGGGCCACGTTGCCCGCGTGCCCCGGCCGCTCGGCGATCACGTGCGCCCGCAGCCGCGCGCCCACGAGGGCGAGATCGCCCACGATGTCCAGCGCCTTGTGGCGCACGAACTCGTCCGGAAAGCGCAGCTCCGCGCCGTCCAGCACCCCGTCGTCCGAAAGCACCACCGCATTGTCGAGCGAGCCGCCCATCGCCAGGCCGCGGCCGCGCATGGCCTCTACGTCGCGGGCGAAGCAGAAGGTGCGCGCCGGGAGCACGTCCGCGGCGAAACGTTCGGCATCCACCCGGTAGCTGCCGAACTGGCGCTGCACGAGGGGATGGTCGAACTCGATGGTGACCGACACCCGGTGGTCGCCCGAGGGCGCCACGACGTACTCCGAGCCGCCCTTGGGCGCCAGCGAAAAGGCCGACTCCACCGCCAGGAACTTCGCCGGCGCGTCCTGCTCCTCGCGCCCGCACTCCGCCAGCATGCGGTGAAAGTCCAGCGCGCTGCCATCGGCCGCTGGCGTCTCCACCGCGTCCAGCTCCACGAAGGCGTTGTCGATCTCGTTCACCACCAGCGTCGCCAGCAGGTGCTCCACGGTGTGCACCTTGGCCTCGCCCTGGCCGATGGAGGTGCCCAGGTCGGTGCCCACGACGTGCGAGACGTGGGCGGGAATCTCCGGCGAGCCGTCCAGGTCGGTGCGGCGGAAGACGATCCCGGTATTGACGGGCGCGGGAAGGATGCGCATCCGCACCTCCGCCCCGGTGTGAAGCCCCACGCCGCGCATTTCTCCGGCACGGGCAAGGGTGTTCTGGCGTGGCGTCGTCATGGATCCAGTATCGGCGTTCGGCCGTGGTGGTGTAGCAATGAGAGCGGGGACGCTCCCAAGAAGCGGCCCCGCAATATTCTACCCAACGTGCATCCGCGCCGCCACTGCCGGGCGCCCCGTCCGTGGCTCAATCGGCGCTTCCGCCCCCCTCCCGCGCCCGCGCGCCGCCCCGCCCGAACACCGCGGCCTCCAGCGCCTTGAGCCGTTCGACCACTTTCGGCAGGCCGAACACCGAGGCCTGGGCGCGCATGGACTCGCGGTGCGGGCGCGCCGGGTTGCCGGAGACGGTGAGCCC
>NZ_DATBNB010000044.1 GCF_036554565.1 Longimicrobium sp.
GCGTGCAGTCCGCGAAGGCGGACTTCGTGACTTTCCAGCTGCGGTTTCAACCGCCGGGACGAAGGCCGAGGTCCACGC
Source organism: Longimicrobium sp. (assembly GCF_036554565.1). Lineage (NCBI taxonomy): Bacteria > Pseudomonadati > Gemmatimonadota > Longimicrobiia > Longimicrobiales > Longimicrobiaceae > Longimicrobium > Longimicrobium sp. The sequence continues at coordinate 79 of NZ_DATBNB010000044.1, forward strand.
ACCGGTGACGGCTGTACCACGATGGCGTGCGCGGGACGTCGGAAAGGGCGCGGGGCGTTTCTAGCGGATCGACGGCGCGCGGGGACGGAAGCGCTCCTTTCGTAATCTTGCGCGTTTCGGTCACGATTCGTGTCTCGCCGCGGTGGGCGCGGAGAGAAAATGCTTGACTTCCGGCCACCCGCACCCAATCTTGTCGTATTCCATCAGTAACCCCGCTGATGCTCGTCCCGGCTTCCGCCCCACGGAAGCACGGATGGCGCTGTGCAGAACGCCATCCATGCTCCCGCCCCGAGCGCGTTCCGCGACACACTTCCCGCAATCAAAAGAAGCCGCCCGGCGCGGCCTCGGGAGTCTCATTACCTGCACGCCCCCTGTCGGGAAACACTCACGCATCAATCCAAAACCTGCCCCACCGGAGAACGCACGATGAAAGCAGCACGCTTCGCGCTGGTCCTTGCCGCATCCGCCGGCCTCGCCGCCTGCCAGGGCGACCAGATCAACCCCTCGGCTTCCTCGTCCATGAGCGCCGCCGAGGCCCAGGAGAACCTCCTTACGCTGGCCCCCGGGGCCGCCCTCAGCGCCGCGCAGCAGAGCCAGCTGGCCAGCATCCGCGGCCGCGCCAGCACCGCCGAGGTGCACCTGGCCCGCATTGCCGCGGCGCCGGGACGCATGCTCGGACAGGGCGCCGCGGTTCGCCTGGCGGTTGCGCCGGGGCTGAACGTGGTCGCCGTGGGCGAGCGCGTGCAGCAGCGCGCGGCCGAGGACATCTCGTGGGCCGGCCCCGTGCGCGGCGAGCACGGCTGGGTGCAGATGGTGTTCATGGACGGGGGCGTGGCCGCCACCGTCACCGTGGGCCGCACGCAGTACAGCATCGAGTCGCTGGGCAACGGGCTGCACGCCGTTTCGCGCATCGACCAGAGCGGGTTTCCCTCGGAGCACACCCCCGACAACCCGAGCGGCGCCCTGAGCAGCTCGCTCGACGCCGCCATCAGCGGAATCCGCGAGGCGCGCAGCTCCGGCGGCGACGTGGGCATCGCGGCGCTCACGCAGATCAACGTGCTGGTGGCGTACACCGCCTCGGCCGCCACGGCAGCCGGCACCATCGGCAGCAAGATCCAGCTGGCCGTCGACGAGACCAACCAGTCGTACGTGAACAGCGGCATCAACATCAACATGGTGCGCGTGCACACCGTGCAGGTGACGTACAACGAGTCCAACCGCAGCTTCTCGCAGCACGTGAGCGCGCTGCAGGGCACCACCGACGGGCTGATGGACAACGTGCACACGCTGCGGAACACCTACGCCGCCGACGTGGTGGCGCTGGTGGTGAACGACAGCGAGGCGTGCGGGCAGGCGGCGGCCATCAAGGCCACCGCCAGCTCGGCGTTCATGGCCGCGCACTACACCTGCATCACCGGCTACTACTCGTTCGGCCACGAGATCGGCCACCTGCAGGGCGCCCGGCACGACCGCTTCGTGGACGGCAGCACGAGCCCGTACGCGTACGGCCACGGCTTCATCCCGGCGTCCAAGAGCTGGCGCACGGTGATGGCGTACGGCAACAACTGCAGCAACTGCACGCGCATCCAGTGGTGGTCGAGCCCGCTCAAGACCTACCCGCCCACGGGCCAGGTGATGGGCACTGCGCAGTACGAGGACAACGCGCGGGTGCTGAACCTCACCGCGGCGACGGTCGCGGCCTTCCGCTA
>NZ_DATBNB010000045.1 GCF_036554565.1 Longimicrobium sp.
CGAGAGCGCGGGGCCTGCGGACGTGCAATCGAATTCTCCTCTCCCCCATGGGGTTTATGGGGGAGAGGCCGGGAGAGGGGGCCACCCGCGGCATGCGCCACCGTCAGCCAACGCGCAATTCAGGTCTCCCCCTCTCCTGCGCAGCGGGGGAGGGGGGCCGGGGGGAGGGGGCTCCCTCAGCATGCACCGGCAGCCCGTCGAACCCCGGCGAAGTTCTCCCAACCGAAATCCTTCCCCGCAAATCCGCGGTTCCCCGCACGATGTCCCGCCCGATGAAATCCTTTTCCGTCGCGTTCAAACCTTTGGGGTGGCCCCCGCATCATACGGGTGTCAGGAAAACGGAACACCCCTACACCGCTCGACTCGATGGCCACCATGCTGGCTGAAAACCCTCCCGCGGTTCAGGGGACCGCCGTGGCGGACCTCACGGTCCGCCGCGCCCAGGAGGGCGACGCCACCGCCTTCGAGCAGCTGTACCGCGACAACGCCGGCCGCATCTACGCCCTGTGCCTGCGCATGAGCGGCGACAGCGCCAAGGCCCAGGAGCTCACCCAGGACGTGTTCGTCCGTGCCTGGGAAAAGCTGGGAACCTTCCAGGGCGGCAGCGCGTTCAGCACCTGGCTGCACCGCCTGGCCGTGAACGTGGTGCTGGGCGACCGCCGGAGCGAAGGGGTGCGGGTGCACCGCATCTACAGCACCGACGAGCCCGAGAAGTTCGACAGGCCCGCCCGGGACTCGGACCCGGGCACCGTGATGGACCTGGAGCGCGCCATCGGGCAGCTCCCCCCCGGGGCCAGGGCCGTGTTCGTCCTTCACGACGTGGAGGGCTACCGGCACGAGGAGATCGCAACCATGCAGGGAACCGCCGTAGGAACGTGCAAGGCGCAGCTTCACCGCGCCCGCCGGCTCCTGAGGGAGGCACTGGGACGATGACACACGAACGTACGCTGGAACTGCTGGACGACTACGTGGAGGGCGTGCTGCCGCCCCACGAGGAGCGCGGCGTCCGCCGCCACCTGATGCAGTGCGACGACTGCCGCGCCGAAGAGCGCGAGCTGCGCACCCTGCTGGACGAGGCCGCCGCGCTGCCGGCGGAGATCCAGCCGCCTGCGGAGCTGTGGGCGGGCATCGCCGCCCGGCTGGAGCCCCGCTCGGCCACGGTGGCCCTGGCGCCGGAGATCCCCGTGATCGGCCCGCGTCCGGTGCGGCGGATTTCCTGGTGGATGCAGGCCGCCGCCGCCATCGCCCTGGTGGTCACCACCTCCGTGGTCACGCTGCGGATCGACCGGGCCGGGCCCGCGCAGGTGGCCGCCGCACCGCGGCAGCCCGCGGCGCAGCAGGCCACGGCGCCCGCCGCCCGCACCGCGCTGGCCGCGTTCCACCCCGCGGAGCAGGAGTACCAGCGCGCCATCGGCGACCTGGAGCAGATGCTCGGCCAGCACAGGAACAAGCTGGCGCCCCAGACGGTGGCCACGCTCGAGGCCAACCTGAAGGTGATCGACAAGGCCATCCAGGAGTCGCGCGCGGCCTTGGCGGCAGACCCCAACAGCCGGGAGCTCGCCACGATGCTCTCGCAATCCTACGACGCCAAGCTGGACGTGCTTCAGCGCGCGGTTTCGCTCTGAGCCCGTCCGGGAGACGAATAGACCGATGACGACCGGGAGGAGGATGATGATGGGCGCGGCGGCCGCCGCCGCGCTGGCGGTGGCGCTGCCGGCCCAGGCCCAGCGCGAGGTGAACGAGCGCCAGGCCACGGGCGCCACGGGAACGGTGGAGATCACCGTTCCGGCCGGGGCGGTGCGCGTTACCGGGTGGAGCCGCAACGAGGTGCAGGTGACCGGGCACCTCAGCCGCTCCACCGACCGCGTGCAGATCAGCGGCGGGCGCGGCTCCATGGAAGTGGAGGTGGTCAGCGGACACGGGCGCGCGGGGAACGCCACGCTCACCGTGCACGTTCCCGCCGGCAAGTCGGTGGAAGTGCAGACCAGCGCCGGCCCCGTGCACGTCACCGGCATCACCGGCGACGTCGAGGCGGTGAACCGCGGCGGCCCCATGACGGTGGAAGGAAGCCCGCGCGACGTGGAGCTGACCTCCACGGGCGGGCCGGTGACGGTGAACGCCACCGCCCGCAGCGTGTCGGTGAATTCCACCGGCGGCCCGGTGACCATCGGCGGCACGGTGCGCGGCCTGGCCGAGGTGAACGCCATGTCGGGGCCGGTGACGGTGACGGCCGCCGCCGAGCGGGTGGAGGTGAACGCCCTCAGCGGCCCCGTGCGCATCACCAACGCCAACGGGCCGGTGGAGGTGGCGTCGGTCAGCGGGCCGGTGTACCTGGCCGGGCGCCGCCTGTCGGGGTCCATCGAGAACGTGTCGGGAGGCGTGGTGGTGGAGGGAACGCTGGGCGGGGGCTTGACCGTGGAAAGCCACAGCGGCGACGTGGAGCTCCGGCTTCCCGCCGGCACCGCCGCCGACGTGGACGTCACCACCTACAGCGGCGGGTTCCGGTCGGACTTCGGCGCGGGGCGGCGCGACGGCAACGAGCGGCACCTGCGCCTGGGCCGCGGCGGGACGGAACTCAGCATCACCACGTTCAGCGGCAACGTGAAACTCACCCGGCGATAGGCGCGTACGCCGGTCCATCGCTCCTGAACACCCTCTCTCCCGAAGGTCCTGGGATGATCACTACCCTGCTCCTGGCCGGCGCGGCCCTGTTCGGGCCCGCCGCCGCCCCCGCCGACACCACCCCCGCCAAGACCGTGGGCGCCCACCGGCTGGCCGCCGGGCAGGCGCCCACGGTAGACGGGCGCCTGGACGACGCGGTGTGGGCCACCGTGCCCGCGGCCACTGACTTCGTGCAGCAGTACCCCAACCCCTCGCAGCCCTCGTCGCAGCGCACCGAGGCCCGCGTGGCCTACGACGACCAGGCGGTGTACGTGGCCATGCGCGCCTGGGACACCGCGCCCGACAGCATCGCGGCGCAGCTGGCCCGGCGCGACGCCAGCGGCATCTACAGCGACTGGCTGCACGTGATGTTCGACAGCTACCACGACCGCCGCTCCGCCTACCGCTTCGCCGTGAACCCGCGGGGGGTGAAGAAGGACGTCTTCCACTTCGACGACGGCAGCGAGGACCTGGGGTGGGACGCGGTGTGGGACGTGGAGGTGTCGGTGGATTCGGCGGGGTGGAGCGCGGAGTTCCGCATTCCCCTCTCGCAGCTTCGCTTCCGCGCGTCTGACGCGGGGCAGAGCTGGGGATTGAACCTGTCGCGCGACCTGGCCCGCAAGGAAGAGCGCTCGTGGTGGTCGCCCATGCTCCCGGACCAGCCGGGCTTCGTGTCGCGCATCGGCACGCTGACGGGCATTTCGGGGCTGCGCCCGCCGCGCCGGCTGGAGGTGCTTCCCTACACGGTGGCCAGCGTCACCAGCGCGTCCAGCTACGGCCGCGAGGGCGACCCGTTCTTTCGCGAAAACGCCCCGTTCGCCTCGGCCGGCGCCGACATCAAGTACGGGCTTTCGAGCAACCTTACGCTCACGGCCACCATCAACCCCGACTTCGGGCAGGTGGAGGCAGACCCGTCGGAGGTGAACCTTTCGGCCTTCGAAAGCTTCTTCTCGGAAAAGCGTCCCTTCTTCGTGGAGGGGATCGACATCTTCCGCTTCGGGCTGGGGCTGGGCGACGACGAGAGCGAGACGCTCTTCTACTCGCGGCGCATCGGCCGGCAGCCGCAGCGCGGGCTGTCGACCGACGACGACCGGCCGTACGTGGACGAGCCGCAGCAGACGACCATCCTGGGTGCCGCCAAGCTGACGGGAAAGCTCGGCGACAACCTGTCGGTGGGCGTGCTGGGCGCGCTCACGGCCGAGGAGCAGGCCCGCTTCGTCACCACGGCCGAGCCGGGTGAGGTGCAGCGCGCCACGAGCGAGCCCATGAGCGGCTACGGGATGGTGCGGCTGCGGCGCGACTTCAACCAGGGGCGCAGCGCCTTTGGCGGGGTGGTGACGGGCACGTACCGCGACCTGAGCGACGACGCGCTGCTCTTCCTTCCCTCCTCCGCCTTTTCGGGCGGGCTGGACTTCCGCCACCGCTTCGGCGGCGGCGACTGGGAAACGAACGGCTGGGCGATCCTCACCCGGGTGAACGGCGACACGCTGGCCATCCAGCGCCTTCAGCAGTCGCCCGCGCGCTACTACCAGCGCCCGGACGCGAGCCACGTCGACGTGCAGAACGACCTTACGGCGCTCACGGGCAACGGCGCCAGCTTTCACGTGGGCAAGATCGCCGGGCGCTACCGCGGCGGCTTCCTGGGGCTGTACCGCTCGCCCGGCATGGAGGTGAACGACCTGGGCTTCCTGCGCGAGGCCGACCAGCTGGTGGGCGCCGGCTACGGGCGCTGGTTCCAGAACACGCCGCAGGGCCCCTTCCGCAACTGGAACCTGGGGTGGAACCTGTTCTCGGGATGGACCACCGGCAACGAGCGGATGTTCACGGGCGCGAACATCAACGGCAGCTACACGCTCAAGAACCTGTGGGGCGGCCACGGCAGCGTGGGGCGCAACCACGGCGGGATGAACGTGCGCGGGCTGCGCGGCGGCCCCGCGCTGGTGGACGAGGGCGCGTGGATGGCGTCGGCCAGCCTGCGCACCGACAGCCGCCGCCGCATGTCGTACAGCGCGGCGGCCGGCTTCTACAACGAGGACGACACGGGGATGGGGCACCGCTGGGTGGAAACCTCCATCAACGCGCGCCCCTCCAGCCGGGTGACCGTTTCGCTCTCGCCGTCGCTGTCCATGGCGAACGACCAGGTGCAGTACATCACCCAGGAGGAGTCCGGCCGCTACGTGTTCGGGCGGCTGGACCAGACCACCGTCGCCGTCACCACGCGGCTGAACTACACCTTCAGCCCCGAGCTTTCGCTGCAGCTGTACGCGCAGCCGTTCGTGAGCGCGGGCGACTACGGCGATTTCCTGCAGGTGGCCGACCCCGCGGCGGCGGACTTCGACGAGCGGTTCGAGCCCGGCGCGGCGCCGGACTTCAACCCCGAGTTCAACGTGCAGGCGTTCCGCAGCAACGCGGTGCTGCGCTGGGAGTACCGGCCGGGAAGCACGCTGTTCGTGGTGTGGAGCCAGGGGCGCGAGAACTTCGTGAACGACGGCAGCTTCGGGCTTACGCGCGACTTCGGCCGGCTGTTCGGCACGGACGAGAACATGCCCGTTCCGGCCACCAACGTGCTGATGATCAAGCTGAACTACTGGCTCAACCTGTGACCGGAGCACTCGCGATGATGGGACGTGTTCGCCCGCTGGCCATCGCCCTGGCCCTGGTGGCCGGCGCGGCGCTCCCCGCCACGGCGCAGCGGTTCGTGCTGGGGACCAGCGCCACCGTGTACAACCTGGCGGGCGAGGTGACGGTGGCGCCCGGCTCGGGAAACCAGGTGGTGGTGGAGGTCACGCGGGGCGGCGACGACGCCTCGCAGCTGCGGGTGAACCACACCGGGGGCACGCTGCGCGTCGTGTTTCCCGGCGACCGCGTCGTGTATCCGCGGATGGGCCGCAACAGCCGCTCGCAGCTGCGCGTGGCATCCGACGGCTCGTTCGGGGGTGCCCTCCGCGCGCGCCAGGTGACCGTCGCCGGTTCCGGCCGCGGCACCCGCGCCTGGGCGGACGTGCGGGTGCTGGTGCCCGCGGGGCGCTCGGTGTCGGTGCACCAGGGGGTGGGCCGCGTGTCCGTGACCAACGTGGATGGCCGCGTGCAGGTGCACGGCTCGTCCGCGTCCGTGGCAACGGCCGGTACGCGCGGCAGCCTGCAGCTGAACACCGGCTCCGGTTCCATCCAGGTGCGTGGCGCCCAGGGCGACGTCACGGCCGATGCCGGGTCCGGCTCGGTGAGCGTGGATGGCGTCCGCGGCAGCCGCGTGCAGTTGGAAACCGGCAGCGGCGAGGTGAGCGCCACCAACCTGCGCGCCGAAACGGTGGCGGTGGAGGTGGGATCGGGCGAGGTGAACCTGTCCGGCATCCACGCCCGCGACGTCTCGGTAGAAACGGGAAGCGGCAGCGTGCAGCTGGCCATGGCGTCCGACGCGCAGCGGGTGAGCGTCGACACCGGGTCGGGCTCGGTGACGCTGGGGCTTCCCGCCGGGTTCGGCGCCGACCTGCACGTGGATACGGGCAGCGGCGGCATCGACGTGGAGGTTCCGGTCACCAACCGCCGCACGGCGCGCTCGCGCTTCGACGGGCGCATCGGCGACGGCGACGGGCGGGTGGTGATCGACACCGGCTCCGGCGGCGTCCGCGTCCATCGCAACTGATCGATCAGGGTCGATCCAAACGAAGAGCCCGGCACTTGCGCCGGGCTCTTCGCGGTCTCCCGGTGGCACCTTCATTCATTGATCCCGGAATCAAGGTTGACGTGCCGGGTGCGGGAGCGCGACCGTGGGTGCGTGCTCGGCTCGTGCCCATGGACCGCCGATCGAGGTGAACCCGCCCATGAACCACGCGCTCGTCCGTGCGCTCCTGCTGGCCGCGGCGTGGACGCGATCCGGTGCGCCCGTTCCTCTCCCGGCGCAACCCGCCGGCGCCGGCGACTCGGCGTACGTCGCCCGGCACTACGCCAAGCGCGAGCTCCGCATTCCCATGCGCGACGGCGTGCGGCTGTTCACGGTCGCCTACGTGCCGCGCGACGCCTCCCCCGGCCGGCGCTACCCGATCGTCCTGCAGCGGACGCCCTTCTCCGCGGGGCCGTACGGCGCGGGTGCCTACGCGAAGACGCCGGGGCCGGACCCGTACATGCTGCGCGACGGCTACATCTTCGTCACCCAGGAGGTACGGGGGCGCTATCTCTCCGAAGGCACCTTCGAAAACGTGCGCCCGCTCCTTCCCGATTCCGCCCGGAAGTCCGCCCCCGGGGCGACGGACGAGGCGACCGATGCCTTCGACACCATCGAATGGCTGGTGGCCAACGTGGCTGAGAGCGAGGGCCGCGTGGGGCTGTTCGGCATCAGCTACGGCGGCTTCTACGCAGCCGCGGCCGCGCTGTCGCGCCACCCCGCCGTCGCGGCGGCATCGCTGCAGGCGCCGGTGATGGACTTGTACTTCGAGGACTTCCACCACAACGGGGCCCTCCTGCAGGCGCACCTGGCGGCCTACCCCGTGTTCGGCACGCCCCGGCCGGCACCCGCGGCGGCGCACTGGTGGCTTCCCGAGTACCTGCGGGTGGCCGGGCGGCTGGAAGGCGGCGACCACGCGCTGCTGGCGCTGGGCCCGCTGCGGAACGTGACGGCGGACCTGCTGGCCGGGAACGAGTGGTGGAGCGCCGTCGCCGCGCACCCGGACTACGACGAGTTCTGGCGGGCCCGCGCCCTGCCGGCCCGCCTGCGGGGGATCACCGCGCCCGTCCTGGTCGTCGGCGGCTGGTTCGACGCCGAAAACCTGTACGGCACCCTGGCGGCCTACCGTGCCCTGCGCGAGCGCAGCCCGGCCGCGGACGTCACGCTCGCCATGGGACCGTTCGGGCACCGGGGGTGGGCCGGCCAGGACGCGCCGCACACCGTTCACGGCGACCTCCATTTCGGCGACTCGCTGGCGGCCGCCTTCCAGCGCGGCGTGGAAGCCCCGTTCTTCCGCCAGCACCTGAAGCGCGGGCCCGGCGGCGCACCGGCGGGCGCCTGGATGTTCGACACGGGACGGAAGGGCTGGACGCGGTTCGATCGCTGGCCGGCCCCCGCGGCGCGTCCGCGGACGTTCTTCCTGCGGGCGGACGGGTCGCTGGGGGATGCACCGGTGGCCGGGCGCACCCCCTTCGTCGAGTACGCGGGCGATCCGCTCCGCCCGGTGCCGGCGCGGTGCGCGGGACCCACCGTCGAGGAGGGACGGCTGGACCGGGTGATGAGCGACGACCAGCGCTGCTTCGCCGGCCGTCCGGACGTGGCCACCTTCCAGACGGGGCCGCTGCCGAGCGACGTGACGCTGGCCGGCGAGCTCGCGGCGCACCTGGTGGTGAGCACGAGCGGCACCGACGCCGACTTCGTGGTCAAGGTGATCGACGTGTACCCGCCCGACGAGCCCAACACGGCGTACACGCCGGACTCCGTGCGGCTGGCCGGGTACCACCAGCTGGTGCGCGGAGAGATCATGCGCGGGCGCTACCGCCGGTCGTTCAGCGCGCCGGAGCCTTTCCGCCCCCACGAGGCGGCCGAGGTGGCGGTGCCCATGCCGGACGTCTTCCACACCTTCCGGGCGGGGCACCGCATCATGGTGCAGGTGCAGGGGAGCTGGTTCCCGCTCTTCGACCGCAACCCGCAGCGCTACGTGCCCAGCATCTTCCAGGCGGATGCGGCGGACTTCGTGCGTGCGGCGCACCGGATCTGGACGGGCCCGGAGCGAGCGAGCCGGCTGGACGCGCTGGTTCTGCCCCCGCCCGGCCGCCGATAGCGGCGAACCACCGGGTGGATGGACGGCGGCGCCGGCCGCCCCGGGACGCGCGGAGCGATTCTTGTTGGCGGCAGACGCGCAGGCGGGGCGCCATCGCCCCGCGAACCCCACGAACCCCGGATTGGCCGATGCCTCCCACGCGCCGCGACTTTCTCGCCACCTCCGCCGCCCTGACGCTGGGCGCCCTTCTCGGGCGGCCGCTCCACGCGCTCTCTTCGCGGAGCGCGCAGGCGGCGTTCACGCCCATCCGCCGCAACGTGGGCACGTTCACCATGCGCGGCGGCACCGTGGGCTGGCTGGTGAACGCGCGCGGCGTGGCCGTGGTCGACACGCAGTTCCCCGCGGAGGCGCGGGCGCTGCTGGCGGGGCTGCAGGAGCGGTCGCGCGGCCGGGGCGTGGACGTGCTGCTGAACACGCACCATCACGGGGACCACACGGGCGGCAACGGCGTGTTCCGCGGCGTGGCCCGGCGCGTGGTGGCGCACTCCATGGCCGACCAGCACATGCGGCGCGCACCGCAGCCTGCACGGCAGGCGCAGCCCGCCCAGCAGCCTCCGGCGCAGCCGGCCTCGCCGCAGCAGCAGACGCAGCCGCCTCCCCCGGAGCCGCTGTACCCCGACACCACCTTCACGCACAGCTGGTCCACCGAGGTGGGCGACGAGCGCATCGTGGCGCGGCACCACGGGCGCGGGCATACCAGCGGCGACGCGGTCATCACCTTCGAGCGCGCCAACGTGGTGCACATGGGCGACCTGGCCTTTCACCGCCGCCACCCGGTCGTGGACCGCGCGGCCGGCGCCTCCATGCGCAACTGGGCGCGCATCCTGGAGGAGGTGGTGAGCGCTCACGGCCCGGATACCATCTACATCTTCGGCCACGCGGGCGAGGGGCTTCCGGTCACCGGCACTTCGGCCGACCTGCTGCGGTTCCGCGACTACCTGCGCGCCGTGCTGGCGTTCGTGGAGCGGCACGTGGCGGCGGGCCGCTCGCGCGACGAGATCCTGGCGATGCGCGCGCCCCTCGCGGGCTTCGAGGCGTGGGGGCCGTTCGGGCAGGCGGGCCCGCGCGACCCCGTCAGCGCGGCCCACGAAGAGGTCACCACCGGCGCGTAGCCGGGGTGGGCGGACGACGTCATTCCGCGGGCGCCGGCCCCGTGTAGCGCGCCCGGGGGCGAAGCACCTCGCGCGAGCCGTACTGCTCCACGGCGTGCGCGATGAGCCCCAGCGACCGGCCGAGCACCCACAGCAGGAGCGGGGAGCCGGCCGGCAGCTCCAGCGAGGCGGCCAGGGCGACGAGGCCCACCTCCACGGTGGGGCGGTCGCCGAGCAGCGCCTCTCCCGCCTCGGCGACGGCGTCGGCCAGCGCCAGCGCGGGGCTGGCCGGATCGGCGGCGCGAAGGCGGCGCAGCAGCTCGCGCGCGCGCGGGTCTCCCGACGGGTGCAGGCGGTGTCCGAAGCCCGGAACGCGCTCTCCCCGCCGCAGGCGCGCCTGCAGCACCGCCCGGGCCGCGGCGGGGTCGCCCACCTCCGCGAACAGCGCTTCCACGCGTTCCACGTGGCGCGCGTGCCTCACGCCGTGCATCGCCCCGATGCCGGCCGAAACGGCCGCGTACAGCGTGGAGCCGGCGGAGGCGACGCAGCGCGCGGTGAAGGAGGCCACGTTCAGTTCGTGGTCGGCCAGCAGGATCAGCGCGGCCCGGATCAGCGGCTCCGCTTCCGGCCGCCCCGGCGCCCAGGCGGCCTGAAGCGCGCCGGAAAGGGAGTTCGTGCCGGCGGCGCCTCCCGCGGCGACCGCCACCATCCGCCGGAGCACCCGCGCACCCGTGCCGGCGGCCCGCTCCACGCGGAAATCCCACGCCGACGAATCCCCCGCCTCCGCACGCGCGAGCTCCACCTGGATGGCCCGCAGCGGGTCCATCCCTTCCTCCCTCCGCGCTTCCGGCGGGGCACCCGCGAACCACTCGTCCGGCGCCACGGGCGTCCCCGTCCACAGCAGCGCGGCAACCTCCTCCACCGTGCGGTCGCGGGACAGCCCGGCGGCGTCCTGCCCACGGTAGTAGATGTGCCCGTCGGTGATCAGGGTGAGCGCCGAGTCCAGCACCGGGGCCCCCCAGTGCAGCGCCCCGCCGGCGGCCGCGTCCGGGTCGCGGCGCGCGGCGCTGCGCTCCTTCAGCCGGCGCACGTCCTCGGCGTGGTAGTGGCGCGCCCGGCTGGCGCCGGGACTGGGCTCCGACCGGATGAGCCCGCGGCTCACGTAGGCGTACAGCGTCTGCGGCGCCACGCCCAGCTCGCGGCAGGCTTCCTTCGCGGTAAGGTACACCCTCCTGGCCATGCGCAGCTCTCCGGATGGGATGGATTGATCGGTGAATCAAGATTGACTGCATTTCGCCGCCCCTGCAAGATGCGCGAGACGGTCACGCGAATTCAGCATGGGAGGAAGGCCAGCATGGCATTCAACGAGAACCGGCACGACGGCGTGGAGCCGCCGCTCAGCCCCGATACGCTCGCGGTGCACCCCTGGGCGTCGGCGCGGGGGCGGCCGCGCGCGCACCGCACCCTGAACGCGCCGCTGTTCCTGAGCACCCAGTGGGAGGGTTCGGACCTGCCCCAGCTGGCGGAGCTGTTCGCGCGCGACCCGGACCGCGGCTTCTACACGCGCTTCGGACATCCCACCACGCGCCTGGCCGAGGAGCGGATCGCGGCGCTGGAGGATGCGGAAGACGCGCTGCTCTTCTCGTCGGGCATGGGCGCGATCAGCACGTCGCTGCTGGCGGTGCTTCGCGCGGGAGACCACGTGGTGGCGCACCAGGCCATCTTCGCGCAGACCATCCAGTTCTTGGAGCACCTTTCGGCCACCGCGGGGGTGCGGGTGGACTTCGTGGACGCCAGGGACCCGCAGCGGGTGAAGGACGCCGTGCGCGCGAACACCCGGCTGCTCTACCTGGAAACGCCGTCCAACCCGGCCATCGACGTGCTCGACATCGCGACGCTGGCCGGGATCGCCCACACGGTGGACGCCCTGGTCTTCGTCGACTCCACCTTCGCGGGGCCGCTGATCCAGCGCCCGCTTTCACTGGGCGCGGACCTCGTCATCCATTCGGCGAGCAAGTCGCTGGCGGGCCATGCCGACGTACTGGCGGGCGCCGTGGCCGGGAGCGCGCAGACGGCCGCCCGCATCCGGCGGATGCGGGTGCTGACGGGCGCCAGCCTGGACCCCCACGCCTGCTGGCTCCTGCTCCGGGGATTGCAGACCCTGCCCCTGCGCGTCCGCGCGCAGTCGCAAACCGCGGGGTCGCTCGCGCAACTCCTGGAGGCGTCGCCGGCCGTGTCGCACATCCGCTACCCCTTCCTGCCCTCGCACCCGGGCCATGCGGTGGCGCGGCGGCAGATGGCCCTCGGCGGCGGCATGCTGTCGTTCGCCCTGCACGGCGGCGTGGAGAGCACCCGCCGCTTCGTGGGCGCGCTGCGCTGGATTCCCCTCGCCAGCAGCCTGGGGAGCGTGTACACCACCCTGGAGGTGCCGGAGGAGCTGGACTTCGCGGCGGAGGAGATCGGCGAGCGCACGGCATCGTTCGCCCTGCCGCCCGGACTGGTGCGCCTGTCGGTGGGGGTGGAGGCGGCGGAGGACATCGAGGGCGACATCCGGCGGGGGCTGGACGCGGTGCTCTCCGCGACGTGACCGTCGGCGGCAGGGAAAGCGGGAAGCCTCCCCGGCGGCGGGGAGGCTGCGCCCGCACCTACGGCGGCGCGTCGGCACCCGCGTCGCCTGCGCCGTCCGCCAGGCTGCGCGCGCGGACTTCCTCCGAGGTCAGCCCGTACAGGGGCGGCGTCGGCACGCCGAGCAGGTTGAGCATCAGGTACAGCTGCCCGCGGTGGTGGATCTCGTGCTCGGTCATGGATCGCAGCCACTTCCACACCGGGATGGAGTCGGCGCCCGGCGTCGCGCACCTGCGCGTGAGGTCGTCGGGGCCCAGGCCGCGGAAGATGTCGACGGATTCGCGGTGCGTCCGCTCCAGGTACGCCAGGACGGCTTCGTGGCCGTCGGCGAGCTCGCGTCCGTGTCCCGGGTACCGGCTGGGCCGCCCCGCCACGTTCTCGGCGAACATGTAGCGCTCGATGGCCCCGAGGTGCCGCACCAGGTCGCCGAAGGTGAACGCGCCCGCCCCGGGCGCCCACTCGATGTGCTCGGGCGGGATCACGTTCACCACGCGAAGCGTGCGGGCGCGGACGTTCTGATGGTAGGCGAGAAACGCCGGGATCGAGACGATTTCCATCCTGTGTCTCCTGGGTACGGGCCCGGTCAGCGGTCCATGATGGGCAGGTAGGCGCGCCAGGGGCCGACCGCCTCGCGGTGCTGCTTGGCCATCACCCGGGCGATCTGCGCGAGGTGGCTGAGGTCGTGCGCCACCCAGGTGGCCAGCAGCTGGCCCAGCGTCACCCGGCCGAACTCGGGGTGCTCGCCCTCCCGCTCCAGGTCATCCCGCGAGAGCGCCCACGAGGCGACGGTCGAGAGGTTTTCCCCGCGCAGCACGGAAAACTCGTCCAGGAGCCTCGCGAGCGCCCGCGGGTCGCCGCGGGTCGCGGGTGCGGTGCGGCCGACGGGCGGAAGGGCCCGCGATCGCCCGTGCTCCAGGAAGGTCCGCGCGCGGGGGATCCAGTT
>NZ_DATBNB010000046.1 GCF_036554565.1 Longimicrobium sp.
TGGGTGCGGATGGAGCAGGCCAGCCGCAAGCACGCCACCACGCCGCAGCGCGCGGCCGACCGTCGCATCGCCGAGCAGCTGGCGCAGCTGGCCGCCTTTGCACGGCAGCCGCACCCGTGATCACCCGACGGGGGCGGGGGCGTCCGCGCTCCAGCCGCCCACCCCTCGTCAACCCGTCTCCGGTGGTCGAGCCGGTTCCGTCTGCCGGACACGGCTCCGCGGCGGCACCGCGGCGGCGAGGTGAGCGGACGGCGGAGGAACTGATCGAGGGCAGCTTGATGGTGGCGGAAACGGGCGCGGGATTGGGGCTGCTGCTCTGGCGCGCGCTGCGCGACGTGAGGGCGTGGGCCGCCGCGCCCGAGCCGCTGCGGCCCTTCGTCTTTCCCCCGTCTGCGGGACCGGACCGGCGGCGGCTCCTGATCCTCAGCGGAGCGGACGAGCGGCTGTGGGCACCCGTGTGCATCTTCATCTGCCTGGTGGAGCAGCGCGAGCCGGCGGACCCGGCACGCGTGCTCCACGCCTGCCGGCGCGTAAGCCAGTGGGCGGCCGACCACGGAGCCCGCGTCACCGCCGCCGCTTTCGACGCCTGCGCCAGCCTGGTCGCCGCCGCCGTCCGCGAGCACCCGTACTGATCGGCGCCTCGAAAACGAGACCGCCCGGGCGTCGTCGCCCGGGCGGTTCGTTCAGGCCTCTTCGCGGCAGTCCGCGATCAGCTCCCGGTCGGCGAGGCTCCACCGCCCCGCCTGCTTGCGGAAGGTCAGCCGCCAGACGCGGTTGCAGAAGTCGGAGGGGCGCGTGTTACGTTTCGTCGACGTGCTGCGGACGGTGCCCCGGATTTCGTTCGGCGTGCCGTGAGCCACGTTCCAGTTGACCCAGATTCCATACTTGCGTACCCAGCAGCCGCCAAAGCTCGACACGGTGTCGCACAGCAGCACCTGCTGCAGGATGGCCTGCGTGGGCTCGCCCAGAACCACGGAGATGCTGTCCAGGTCCAGGGGCGCGCCCGTAATGCCGTCCGACGCGTGGCGGAACGACTCCACGTTCACGTACAGCGGCCCGTCCGCGGCACGCCCGGGCTGATTCTGGCGGGCGTCCTGCTCCATGAACCGCAGTACCTGCGGGGCGACGGCGTAAAAGTCTTCGGGCGTGGCGCGCTCTCCCGAGCAGGCGGCCAGCAGCAGGAGCGCGGCAAAGAGGGCAGATCGCTTCATCGTCACGTCGGTGGCGGATGGGAGTTCGCGAAGGGCAGATTACCACCTGTGCCGCCGCCGCGCAAAAAGACGGCCCTCCCGCCCGCGCCGCACAGGCGGTAGGTTGCTGCCCGTGAACGACCGACGACCCCCGACCCGTTTGCCCGGAGACGTGATGGCGATCTGGAGACTGTCGCCCAGGATCAATACGATGTGGTGGTGCGTGGAAGGCCGAGACCCGTGGCAGCCGCCCGACGAGCGCGCGTTCGGGTTCATGGTGCGCGCCGCGGACGAGGAGCAGGCGCGCTGGCTGGCGCACGAGGCGGCGGGCGAGGAGAACGGCACGCTCGATGGCGTTTCGCCCTGGCTTGATACCAACTACTCCAGCTGCGAGATGATCCGCGAGGAGGGGACGGGCGAGGTGCTGCTCGTGAACTTCCGCCACGGCAGCCGCTGACGGTCAGAAGATTTCGGCGGGCTCCACCACGCGTACGCGGCAGAACCGCCGGATCTTCTCGAAGTCGCCGCGGTTGTAGGTGACGACCGCGGCGTTCACCCGCCTGGCGCTCCGGG
>NZ_DATBNB010000047.1 GCF_036554565.1 Longimicrobium sp.
CTGGCCGATCCGAGCATGGACAGAATCCGAGCCGGGCGTAAGACCGCAGACGGGACCACGTATGTCCTACTGAACTATGACACTTACCAGACTTCGCGAGCCGCAGACGGGGCCGCACTCCGAGCCGCAGACGAGCCGGACGCGAGCCGCACGCGAGCCAAAATAGAAGCAGGTAAAGCAGGTAAAGCAGGAAAGCAGAACCCCTCTCAGGGCGCGCCGGCTTCGCCGGGCGATGAGACACGCGGGGATGACAAGTCCACGAAAGGCGAGAGGCGGCCGCTCCGGCGGTGCCCGGCCGAGTGGCAGCACACCGACGAACACCGGCGGCTCGCCGTGACGTTGGGTGTGGACGTGGCGACCTGCGCTGACGAGATGCGCGACCACACGTTCCCGACAGGCCGGATGGACTGGGACGCCACGTTCCGCAACTGGCTGCGAGAGGCCGCACGTCGGCAGAACCGCGGCAGGCCCGCCGGCGCATCGCCGGTCACGGCGGCGGAGCGAGAGGGTGAGGACGCGACGCGGCGCGCGCTCCGCCTCGACCAGGAGCGCGAGGACCGGAAGCAGCGGGAGCAGGACGAGCGGGAGGCGTGGCGAGTGGCGATGGTTGCGAAGTGGGAGGGGGCAGACCAGGTGACGCGAGCTCGCATCCGGAAGGCGGCGGAAGCGGAGTACGCGCACCTGACCCCTGGCACCCGCAGCTATGAAAAGTCCGTGCGGTGGAGGTGCTTGACCCTCCTGGCAGACGAGATCAAAACCGAAAGGAAGACCGCATGACGGGGGGCGTGCACTACTCGGCGGAGGCAGAGCTGTCCGTGCTGGGCGCAATGCTCATTGACGTTGACGCCGTGAAAATCGCCGGCGAGCAGCTGGAGGAGTGGATGTTCTACCGCCCGGGGAATCGGAAGGCGTTCGCCGCGATGCTCGCGATCGACGCGCGCGGCGACGTGGTGGACGCCCTCACTCTCGCGACTGAGCTGCGGAATCGTGGCGCCCTGGAAGAAGCCGGCGGCATGCAGTTCATCGCGTCGATAATGGATGCGGTGCCGACGTCGGTGGGGTTGGAGCAGCACGCCAAGATCGTCGTGGACCACGCCGCATTGAGGAAGCTGGCGGGCGCATGCTCGGCCGCTGTGGATCTGATCGCCTCAGCTGCGGGCCGGTCCCCGGAAGAGGTGCACGGCGACGTCGAACGGCTGATCGCCGACGCGGAGGTGAGAACCGAAGCCGCGGCGCTGGTGCCCGTGCGGGTGCTGCTGGGGCCGATGCTGGACGAGATGGAGACGTGGGGCACGCCGGCCGAGGTGAAGGGCGTACGGACCGGGCTGGCCGACGTGGACGCGCGCACGGGCGGGTTCATGCCCGGCGAGCTGGTTGTTGTCGCGGCCCGCCCGAGCATGGGCAAGTCGGCAATGGCCGTCTGTAACATCGCCGCACATGCCACGCTGACTGAAAATCGCACGGTCGCGCTGTTCAGCCCGGAAACGAAGCGCCGCGGCGTGGTCTCGCGCATCCTCGCGTCGGAGTCGCGCGTCAACCTCAAAGAAGCCAAGGCCCGCGGGGGTGCGCTCGATGACGAGATGGCCCGGATCGGGACGGCGTTCGGGTACGTGCACAGCATGCCCCTGCACGTGGACGACACGAGCGGGATCACCGCGGCGACGCTCGCCCGGCGGCTCCACCGACTGCGCCGCGAGTCCCCGGAAGGCCAGGCGCCTGAAGTCGTGATCGTGGACTACCTGCAGAAGATGCGGGACCCGGCTGCGAAGGGCGATACGCGGCGCGAGGTGGCGAATAACATTCAGGCCCTGAAGGACATTGGCATGGAGTTCAACGTCGTCATGATCGCACTCTCGCAGCTGTCCCGGCAGGTGGAGCAGCGACCGGACAAGCGCCCGATGATGAGCGACCTACGCGAGGCTGGGGAGATCGAGCAGGAAGCGGACACGATCATGTTCCTGTACCGCCCCGAGTACTACTTCGGCGACACCGACAAGGAGGGGAACAGCCTCGTCGGCCTGGCTGAAGTCATCATCGGGAAGGCGCGCGACGGGTGGACGGGGCCGGTGCCCGTCGCCTTCGAGAAGGAGTTCACGAAGTTCGCCGACCTCTCACGCCGGCAGGACTACCGATGAAGCCCCAAGCGCGCGAGTGGGAGGCGCACCGCTTCATGTGCCACTGGCGCCGCGAGGACGAGCCGGGTTGGGAGGGGGCGTTCCGCACATGGGCCGGGCCGGACGGGAGGGACTTCGCCCCCATGGACTACGCAGTCATTCGCGGGATCGTCCGGCTGGAGCTGGTTGCCTGCGGTCACCTCTCCGCCGACTGGGAGGACTTGGCCGCATGAGCCGATCAGGAACGAGCGCGGCCAGCGGGATCGGCTTCCGCAAGACGCCGCCGGCGACGCTCCGCGACGAGCTGATGGAGACGGTCGGCAGGTGGCCCGTGCCAGGTACGTCGCCTCACGACCTGGGGATCACGGCGGACATGGGCAGGCGAGCACTGAGGCTGTACCACGGAGACGGCGCGCCGTCCGACTGCGCCGATATCGCCGCCCTCCTGGCGCACTGGCCCGTGGACGCAGTTGATCCCGAGATGGCGGCCCAGGCACGTGCCCTGTACGACCGCTGGATAGAGGGGCGATACCTGATCGTCACCGGCGAGAGGCTGGTGACTCACTCACGACACGAGGTGGACAGATGAGCGTAGGCGGGACCGTGATCGAAACGATCGTGCTGGACGACCGCGTGTGGGTGAACACGCGGGAGCCGAACCATGGCGACGAGTGCGCGATTTACGTGGAACGCACGCCGGAGTCCCGCACGATCAACGAGGGTGACAGCCTGTGGTGGCAGAGCGGTTGGGCGTTCTGGACTCCCAGCAACGGGGCGTTTGAAGACCGCCGCCTGAACCGGATCGGCTGCTCGGGCGTGGCGCGGCCCGACACGACAGCGGACGCGGGAGGCGACGATGTGCGATGACTGCCTACTCCCCTTGGTGGGGCACCTACCGAGGCGTGTGGAGGTGACGCCCCTCGTACCCGTGGTGGACCTGCAGGTGGGGGACGCGTCAGCGGCGACGCACCGGTGGGTCGGCAACGGCGAGTACGGTTCGTCGGAGCACGGCTACATGTGCGGGGACTGCGGGGTTGACCACGAGGACGCCGACGATGACGAGCCGTGCCCGGCCGCAGGGGACAACGCACCGGTGCCGAGTGAGGGCGGCTACATGCCTCCCGAGATGGACGACTACCACGCGAACGGCTGGTGAGCCCGGCCCCAACCTGTAAGGGATGTTTACAGGTTGGGAGGGGGGTCGTCCACGGGGGGCACGGGCGGATCCAAGGTCGCGGCGGCGGCTTCCAGCGCATCCGCATCCGCAAGCATCCGGGCGGCGGTGCGCGGCGCCTCCTCCCGCAACTCGGCCGCTCGCTCGCGGAACATGGGGGCGAGCTTGGGCGCCACGTCGGGCCCCGCATTCCGGTTCCCCGCCGACAGCTGCTTCAGGTACGGGATGGAGATGCCGGTCCGGTCCTGAAGCTCGGAGAGGCTGAGTCGGGTGCTTCGGATAAGGTCGCGCACGTTCATCCCCCGAAGGTAAGAGAGGGCAGAGAGCGCAGCAAACGTCGCCACTTTCTGGGCTCTGATAACTCGCGGTTACAAACCCCCCTTGACGGGGAGGTAACCAACGGTTATCATTCTCCCCACAAAGGTAACCGATGGTTACCGGCGCGGTCAACCCTGACGAGTGGAGCGGCGGATCATGGCGAGCAAGAAGCAGACGGTTTCGGTGACGGTGGACGGCCAGACGATCACGAAGTCCACGAGCCGCAGCTACTCGCACGCGGTCGTCGCCCGCTGCCCGGACGGGGTGGTTCGGGTGCTGAACTGGTGTGGCTCGTACGAGCTGGCGGTGAAGTCCCTCGGCCACAACC